>JAEDNB010000007.1 GCA_016302725.1 Lentisphaeria bacterium | reverse complement strand
AAACTGGTATGGCCACTTCACCACCGCCACTTCCGCCAACAAGGACGCCGTCTGGAACGCCGCCGCCGACTGGCACCGCGTCGGCTCCATTAAACTGCCCTCCCTCCATCCCAACCTGATGGACGGCGTCCGCTGGGTGCGGGGATACGCCGATGCGAGTACCACCTACGTCACTGGCCCCCGCGCCATCTTCTGGGAAAACTCCGGAATCTACTTCCGCCATAGCAACGCCATGAACATCAGTTTCACGGATGGACATGTGGAAACCGCCGGCATTGAGAAAATCAAGTCCCAAAGCAACAAGGGAGTCTACTACATCGTCAGCGACTACTACTGGTATCCCAACTGCGACATCCTTGGCGGCGACGACCGCTAACTCCCTAAATACATGGAGGCGCTCTCCAGTTTCACACGGAGGGCACGAAGAGTATGGGCCATGCCAGCATGGCCCATACTTGTTTTTTTGAGAGGGGGGGAAATCCTGATCCAAAGGGCTTGGCGCAAAAGCGCAGGGGGGCCGTGCTGGGCGAGGGCCTGCCCTCTTCTTCCCGGGGGGGTGTCTTCCCCCTGGGAGAATCGTCGGCGTCCCAGGGGGAAGGGTTATATTTTCCCGCATTGTCGGCCGGTGTCCCGGGGCCATCCCCCGCCCTTTTCCTTTTTTCCCCAAGAGACCCTCCATGAGTACCGTATTTCGCGCGTTTGTCGAGAAGCGTCCAGGCTTTGACGTCGAGGCCCGCAACCTTTTGTCCGACCTTCGGGAGACCCTGGGTCTTTCCGGGCTCACGGGGCTTCGCCTGTTCAAGCGCTACGACCTTTCGGGGGTGAGCCAGGAGGAATTCCAGGCGGCGCGGGACTCCGTCTTGTCGGAGCCCAACTGCGATGCCGTCTTCGAAGAGGTCCACCCGGAAATTCCCGGTGCCACATGGTTTGCCGTGGAATACCTTCCCGGCCAATATGATGTGCGGGCGGATTCCGCCGCGCAGTGCATCCAGTTGCTCACCCAGAAGGAGCGCCCCCTGGTGCGCACCGCCACCCTGTACGCCCTGCTGGGCGACCTCACCGACGAGGAGCTCGGCCGGGTGAAGAGATACGTCATCAACCCGGTGGAGAGCCGGGAGGCGGTCATGGGCATGAAGCCGGACACCCTGGAGATTGCCGCCGAGCCCCCTGCCGACATCCGGGTGATGGAGGGCTTCCTCTCCCTGCCAGAGGGCGAACTCCGGGAAATGGTGCGCTCCCTGGGACTGGCCATGAGCCCCCAGGACCTGGCCTTCGTCCAGCAGTATTTCCGGGACCAGGAACACAGGGAGCCCACCTTCACGGAAATCAAGGTCATCGACACCTACTGGTCCGACCACTGCCGCCACACCACCTTCCACACCAGCCTGGACAAGGTGGAGCTGCCGGCTGCGGACTCCCCCCTGGGCGCCCCCATCCGGGCCGCCTTCGAAAAATACCTGGAGATTCGGAAGGAACTGGGACGCGAGGGAAAGACCCTCTGCCTGATGGATGCGGGGACCATCGGCGCAAAGGCGCTGAAGCGCCAGGGCAAACTGGAGAATCTGGACGCCTCGGAGGAAATCAACGCCTGCTCCATCGAGGTGGAGGCGGAGGTTGACGGCAAGAAGGAACCCTGGCTGGTGATGTTCAAGAACGAGACCCACAACCATCCCACGGAAATCGAGCCCTTCGGCGGCGCCGCCACCTGCCTGGGAGGCGCCATCCGGGACCCCCTCTCCGGACGCTCCTACGTCTACCAGGCCATGCGCATCACCGGCGCCGGCGACCCCAGGACCCCCGTGGAAAAAACCCTCCCGGGAAAACTCCCCCAGCGGAAGATCACCCGCACCGCGGCGGCCGGATACTCCTCCTACGGAAACCAGATTGGTCTGGCCGCCGGCAAAATCCAGGAGTACTACCATCCGGGATTCGTCGCCAAGCGCCTGGAACTGGGCGCCGTCATCGCCGCCGCCCCCAAGGCCAATGTGGTACGGAAGCAGCCTGAACCCGGGGATGTCATCCTCCTCATCGGAGGACGCACCGGGCGGGACGGATGCGGCGGGGCCACCGGCTCCTCCAAGGCGCACACCGAGGAATCCCTCCAAACCTGCGGCGCCGAAGTCCAAAAGGGAAACCCCCTCACCGAACGGAACATCCAACGGCTCTTCCGGCGCCCGGAATTCTCCCGGCTGGTCAAGCGCTGCAATGATTTCGGTGCCGGCGGGGTCTCCGTGGCCATCGGGGAACTCGCCCCGGGGCTGAACATCGACCTGGACACCGTCCCCAAGAAATACGCCGGCTTGGACGGCACGGAACTGGCGATTTCCGAATCCCAGGAGCGCATGGCCGTGGTGGTTGCCCCCCAGGATGTGGAGGCCGCCCTGGCTCTCTCCGCCCAGGAAAACCTGGAGGCCACCCCCGTGGCCCGGGTGACCGGGGAGGGACGCCTGGAGATGCGGTGGCGGGGCCGGCCCATCGTCTCCCTCTCCCGGGAGTTCCTGGACACCAACGGGGTGACCCAGCACACGGAAGCCCGCGTGGCCGCCCCCTGCCAGGAGCGGAATCCCTTCCGTCCCCAGCCCGTGGAAGACCTCCTCCCCCGCTGGATGGACACCCTCCAGGAGTTGAACGTCTGCTCCCAGAAGGGGCTGGTGGAGCGCTTCGACGGCACCATCGGGGCGGCCACTGTCCTGGAGCCCTACGGCGGCAAGACCCGCCTGACCCCCAACGAAGCCATGGCCGCCAAACTGCCCGCCTCGGGCCACACCGAGTGCTGCACCATCATGAGCCACGGCTACGACCCCGACCTCTGCACCTGGAGCCCCTTCCACGGCGCCATCTACGCCGTGGTGGAGGCGCTGGCCAAATTGGCGGCGGCGGGGGGTGACGCCTCCCAGGCGCGCCTCTCCTTCCAGGAGTATTTCGAGCATTTGGGCAGTGCCCCGGAGAAGTGGGGGCTTCCCCTGGCGGCGGTGTTGGGTGGCTTGCGGGCCCAGCTGGAGTTCGGCACGGCGGCCATTGGAGGCAAGGATTCCATGTCCGGCACCTTCGAGCATCTGACCGTCCCCCCCTCCTTGGTCTGCTTCGCCGTAGTGGCGGGGGATGCCCGCCAGGTGGTCAGCCCCGAGTTCAAGGGAGCGGGCCATCCCGTCTGCCTCCTGCCCGTCCGGCGTCTTCCCGACGGCACCCCCGATTTCCCGGGATTGCGCCAGAATTTCGCCTCCCTCCGGGCCTTCATCCAGGAGGGGAGAGTCCTGGCGGCCCAGACCGTGGGGCGTGGCGGCATGGCGGCGGCCCTCTCCAAGATGTGCTTTGGCAACCTGGTGGGCTTCCGGGGCGCCCTGCCCCAGGAGCCCGGCGCCCTCTTCACCCCCGACTACGGGGCCATCCTGGTGGAGTGCACCGCCCCCCTCCCAGGCTATCCCGTGGTAGGGGAGACCACCGATGACGGCGCCATCACCATCGGCGACGCCATGCGGTATCCCCTCTATGAGGCCATCCCCGCCTGGGAACGCCCCCTGGAGAAAATCTTCCCCACCCATGCGGGCACCACTCCCCTGGCCACTTGGGAACCCTGCTCCGCCCGCAGCAGCCAGAAGCCCGCCATCCGGGTGGCCCGCCCCAGGGTCCTGATTCCCGTCTTCCCCGGCACAAACTGCGAGACCGACACCGCCCGGGCCTTCGCCCAGGCGGGCGCCATCCCGGAACAGGTCCTCATCCGAAATCTCTCCGCCGCCGACATCGAGGACTCCGTGGAAAAACTGGTGAAGGCCATCCGCAACGCCCAGATTGTCGCCTTCCCCGGAGGCTTCTCCGGCGGCGACGAGCCCGATGGCTCCGGCAAATTCATCGCCACCACCTTCCGCAACCCCAAGGTCAAGGAGGCCATGGATGAACTGCTCCACCAAAGGGACGGCCTGGTGCTGGGCATCTGCAACGGATTCCAGGCCCTCATCAAACTGGGCCTGGTCCCTGGAGGCGAAATCCTCCCCGCCCTGGACAAGGACGCCCCCACCTTGACCTTCAACACCCTGGGACGCCACGTGGCCACCATGGCACGCACCGTGGTCGCCTCCGTCAAATCCCCCTGGCTCCTGCGCACCCAGGTGGGAGATGTCCACGAGGTGGCCATCTCCCATGGGGAAGGCCGCTTCTTCGCCACCCCTGAACAGGTCGCCGCCCTGGTGGCCAATGGCCAGGTCGCCTTCCAATACGCCGACCTGGAGGGGCGCCCCGCCATGGACATGCCCTGGAACCCCAACGGCTCCGTCAACGCCATCGAGGGCATCACCTCCCCCGACGGGCGTGTCCTGGGGAAGATGGGACACTCCGAACGCACCTGGGACACCAACCTGGGGAAAAATGTCCCCGGGAACAAGGACCAGGGGATTTTCGCCAGCGGAGTGGAGTATTTCGCCTGAGTCCCCCTGCCGGGGAGGATTTCCGCCTGTGCAAATGCGCGGCGGGGGTCCCTCCCCGCGCCCCATGCCCTTCGCCGACAGCCATCTCCATCTCCCCCTGGAGGATTTGCCCCGCTGGCGCAGGATGGGGCTGGCCTCCTGCGTGGTTTGCGCCGGCCCCGCCCAATGGGAGCAATGCCTCCAGGCGTGCGCCCTGCGGGAAGGGGTGCATGCCCTCCCCGCCCTGGGCGTCCATCCCTGGGAGGCGGCGGACTTCTCCCCCCGGGAAACCCTCCCCCTCCTGGAGGAACTGCTGCTGCGCCATCCCCAGGCCGCCGTGGGGGAAATCGGGTTGGACGGGACACCCGGGCGGCCGCCCCGGGAAAGGCAGTGCGCCTGGCTGCAGGAGCAATTGGCGCTGGCCCACCGGCTGAAGCGGGTGGTTGTCCTCCACCTGGTGCGCTCCTGGGAAGCCCTCTGGCATTGCCTGGACGCCTTTCCCAGCCTTCCCCTGCTCCTCCACGGCTTCCATGGCGGCCTCCCTGAAGCCAGGCGGCTCCTGCGCCGCCCCGACGCCTATCTTTCCCTGGGCTTTTCCCTGCTTCAGGGAAACGCCCGCCTCCGGGAGGCAGCGCGCCTCCTGCCCCGGGAGCGTCTTCTCGTGGAAAGCGACGCGCCCTTCCGGGGGCATTCCCCCGAGGCCCTTCCCGCCCTTGTCCACCACCTGGCCCTCCTGCGGGGGGAGGAACCCGCCCTCCTTTCCCAATCCCTGCTGAAAAACCACCTCCGGCTCTTTGGCCTGCCGTTCCCCCTTCCCTATCTGAATCCCTCCCCTGAAAGCCCCTCGAAACCATGATGAAGAATCCCTCCACTCCCGCCTGGAATGCCCTGCAGAGCCACTTCGAGTCCCTCCAGGACACCACCATCTCCTCCCTCTTCCAGCGGGAGCCCAACCGGGCCCAGGAATTCCGCGCCGAGTTCCAGGACATCCTCCTGGACTACTCCAAGAACCGCATTGACCGCAAGGGCATGGAACTCCTCTTCGCCCTGGCGCGGGAGGCGCGCCTCCAGGAGAACATCGAGGCCATGTTCACCGGGAAGAAAATCAACGAGACCGAGGGCCGGGCGGTCCTCCACGTGGCCCTGCGCAACCGCTCCAACACCCCCATCCTGGTGGACGGGAAGGATGTGATGCCCGAGGTGAACCGCGTCCTGGAGCAGATGGCGGATTTCTCCCGGCGGGTTCGCTCCGGGGAATGGAAGGGCTACACCGGCAAGCCCATCCGCAACGTGGTCAACATCGGCATCGGCGGAAGCGACCTGGGCCCCAAAATGGCCTGCGAGGCCCTGAAGGCCTACGGCACCCCCGCCCTCCAGTGCCTCTTCGTCTCCAATGTGGACGGCTTCCACCTCTGCGACACCCTGAAGGGGCTGGATCCCGCCGAAACCCTCTTCGTGGTGGCCTCCAAAACCTTCACCACCCAGGAAACCATGACCAACGCCAACTCCGCCAGGAACTGGATCCTCTCCCGGTTCGCCTCCAAGGAGGCCATCGCCCGGCATTTTGTGGCGGTCTCCACCAACGCCGAGGAGGTGGCCAACTTCGGCATTGACGTGAAGAACATGTTCGCCTTCTGGAACTGGGTGGGCGGCAGATACTCCCTCTGCTCCGCCATCGGACTGCCCATCATGCTCCAAATCGGGCCGGAGAATTTCCTCGCCATGCTGGAGGGACACCATGAGATGGACTGCCATTTCCGCACCGCCCCCCTGGAGCAGAACCTCCCCGTGATTCTCGCCCTCCTGGGAATCTGGTACAACAACTTCTTCGGCGCCCAGTCCCACGCCATCCTTCCCTACGACCAGGCCATGCACCGCTTCGCCGCCCACCTGCAGCAGGTCTCCATGGAATCCAACGGGAAATCGGTGGACCGCCAAGGCCATGCCGTCACCTGGCAGACCGGCCCCGTGATCTGGGGCGAGCCCGGCACCAACAGCCAGCACTCCTTCTTCCAGCTCCTCCACCAGGGCACAAAGCTCATCCCCGCCGATTTCATCGGCTTCTGCCGTTCCCAGACCCCTGTGGGTGACCACCACCAGAAGCTCATGGCCAATTTCGTGGCCCAGACGGAGGCCCTGGCCTTCGGGAAATCCACGGAGCAGGTATTGAAGGAGGAGCCCGGCATCTCCCCCGCCCTGGCGGCCCAGAAGACCTTCCAGGGAAACCGGCCCACCAACACCATCCTGGCAGACCAGCTCACCCCCAAGAGCCTGGGACACCTCATGGCCCTCTACGAACAGAAGATCTTCACCCAGGGGGTCATCTGGGACATCTACTCCTTCGACCAGTGGGGTGTCCAACTGGGCAAGGTGCTGGCCAAGCGCATCCTCAAGGATTTCGCCGCCCCCGCCGACGCCCCTCTGGACCACGACCCCTCCACCTGCCAGTTGATCCGCCGGCTGCGCCAGCGGATGTAACCCGCCGCCACAAGCGCACCCGCGCCTCCGAACGGTGCCCTCCTCCTCCCCAGCCCCCGCCGACCCCGGCGCTTCCCGTCCCTGCCCCGTCCGGGAGAAGGTGGTCCGCGCCGCCCGCCGCAGGTGCCGGGTGCACCTTCTCTGGGAGCTGCTCCTGGCCCTGCTGGGAGTGGCGCTTCTGGGCGCGGCGATTGGCCCCCGCCTCCGGGAAGGGCAGTGCGCCTGCCTCCTCCTCGCCGGCGGGCTGGCGGCGCTCCTTCTGCTGTCCCTGCGCTGCCTGCACCGTGCCCTCCGCAGGCGCTCCCTGCGCCAGCTATGCCGGGAGTACCAGAGGGACTTTCCGGAGGATGCCAACAGGCTGGAGACAACCCTGGAGCTGGAGGAGAAGCAAGCCCGGGGGAAGCCGCTGACCGCCTTCCAGCAAGAATATCTCGCCTCCCTCCAGCGCCGCTATCTGGGAAAGGAGGGGAGGCTGTCCCTGGCCAGGGTTCCCTCCTGGCAACCCCCTTGGCGCCCCCGCCGGATGCTCCTGGCTCTCCTGGCGCTGCCCCTTCTCCTTTGGATGGGCAGGAATGCCTGGAGGCGCCTTTTCCTGCATTGGACGGCTCCGCCGCCTGTCCAGGTAGTCCTCTCCCCAGGGGGGGAAGTCCCCCTCCACCAGGACATCCGGGTCACGGGAGAACTCCTGCGCCACCACGCGCCTGACGGCATGTGGCTGGAACTGGACTGGGGAGGGGAGGTGCGGCGGGAATCCATGAATCCCGCCGGGAAAAATCGATGGGAACTGACCCTATACGACCTCACCCGATGCGGACGGCTTCGCGCGGTGACCCGCACCGGGGCCTCTCCCTGGACGCCGGTCGTCGCCTATCCGCCCCCCGCCCCCCTCTCCGTGGAGATGGTCTCCACCCCGCCTGCCTACACGGGCCTCCCCTCACGCACCTTCCACGACTTCACGGACCTGTCCCTGGTGGAGGGCGAGCGCCTGTCCGTCACCTGCCTTATGCCCCAGGGAGAGGCCTGGCGCCTCCTGGGAAAGAGCCCCGGGGAAGCCGGGAAAGAGACGGAAATCCCCCAGGAGGCCTTCCTGCCCGCCGACGGCAATTCCCTCCAGGCCGAATTTCAGCGCGGACGCTACCGCGCCCGGGGCAAGGCATTCCGGGTGCAGGTAACCCCCGACTATCCCCCCGCCGTGGAGGAACGCACCCCACGGGAAGATGGCGAATTCGCCCCCACGGAACACCCTGCATGGAGCGCCTTGCTCTCCGATGACTACGGCCTCACCGCCGTGAGCCTCCACTATTCCGTGGACGACCAGCCCCAGCAGTGCCTGTCGCTCTGGGAGGAAGGGGGCGCCCCCAGGGAACTGTCCCTCCACCGCACCCCTGACCTGGGCCCACTGGAGGCGGGGCAGGTGGTGGTGGCCTGGCTGGAGGCCCGGGACAACCGGGACCCCAATCCCCAGACAACGCGGGGAAACATCGTCATCCTCACCGTGAAGGAGCCCCCCTCTCCCCTTTCCCCCGACAACCAAAGCGCGGGGGAGGGGAAACGCCAGGAGATGAGCCTGGAGGACCTGGTTTCGGAGACCAAGCGCCTCCTGCGGGACACCCTGGGAGTGGCCCGGCAGGAAGGTGTCTCCTCCCCGGAAGCCGCCCAGCACCGCGCCCTGGAACTCTCCCGGGACTTGCGCAATCTTTCCCAGGCGCTTCGGGGGCGCGAGGCCCAGATTGCCCAGGCGTCAGGCATGGATTCCCTCCCCCCCGCCATCGCCACCCCCCTCGCCCAGGCAGCCCAGGCCGTAGGCAAGGCGGCGGAGCAAGTGGAGAATGGCCAGGCCGCGCAGGCGCAGCTGCCCCTGCGCCGTGCCCTGTCCCAGCTCACCCGGCTGGAAGCCATGCTGGCCCGGAATGCCCAGGCCCTGTCCGCCTCCGGCGGCGGGCAGGGCGGAAGCCAGGACGGCGGGCAAAACGCCTCCTCCGGACAGGAGACGGCAGGGGACTCCCAGCGGGGAGACCGGCGCCAGCCCCTGGAGGAATTGCGCCGCGCCCTGGACGAACTCCAGGAAATCCGCGGCAGCCTCCAGGACCTCCTCCCCCAATTGTCCCCGGAGGACGGGAAGGCGCTCCAGAATCTAGCCGACCGCACGGAGACCCTGGTCCCCCGGATTGCCGCCCAGGAAAGCGGCGCCCCGGCGGCAGGCCCCCTCCGCAACGGGGCACGGGAACTGGAGGCCGCCCGCCAGGCCCTGGAGGCAGACTCCTCCCTTCCCCAGGCGAAGGTCCGCGGGCAGCGCGCCCTGCTCTCCCTGGCTGCGGCGGAGGAAGCCCTGTCCCAGGGGTTGCGCAGCGAGGCCCGGATGCAGATGGACCGCCTCTCCCGCCAGGCAGAGGAACTGGCCCGGCGCCAGGAAGCCCTGGCACGGGAGAATGCCGCCCGCTCCCCCGCCCCTGGCGGCGGCACGGCGGAGCGCAAGGCCGCCCGGGAAAAGCAGGCCGCCCTGGGGAAGGACACCCAGGCCTTCCAGGCGGAGGCGCGGGAGGTTTCCCAGGAACTGGCCCGCCGCTTCCCCCATGCCGCCGAAACCCTGGAGAACGCCTCCACCCGGACGCCTTGGTCCCAGGAGGTGGAGACTGCCCAGAGCCGGGCGGCCAACTCGCTTCTGTATGGACGCTATTCCCGGGCCGCCGACAGCCAGGCCCGGGCTGCCCAGGGGCTGCGGCAATGGGGGAGGCAGTTGGGCAAGGCGGCAGAGGAAATCCCCCTCTACGGGGCCCGGGAACTTCAGGAAGCCCTGGAGGAACTGGAACGCCATCGGGAGGCCCTGGCCAACGCCCAGGGAGAAGGAAAGGCAGAGGCTGCCCAAGGCGCGGCCCGGGCGCTGGAAGGGATGGGGCGGGCCTTCGGACAGCCTTCCCTGGAACGCCTGGCGCAGTCCCTGGAGGAGGCCGCCCCCCAGGCCCAGCTCACAGCCCTGGAACAGGCCTCCCGAATCCTCCGCCAGGAACTCCTCAAGTTCCAGGGACAGGAGGAACGGCGCCTTATGCTCAACAGCGCCCCGCCCCCACGCAAATTCCGCCTCCAGACCCAGGAATATTTCCGGCAGTTGACCAACCAGGAGCCAGCCCCCTAGGCTCCTTCAAACCCGGCAGCGCCCCGGCGCCTTCCGCGCCTCATCCCCGCAGGGCCTGTTTGCGGAAGAGTGCGGGGGAGATGCCCAGGAGTTTCCGGAAGACCCGGGAGAAGTGATATCGGTCTGCGAAGCCCATCTCCTCGGCCACCTCCTCCAGGGTGCGTTCCCGGAGATGGAGGAGGGCGCAGGCCTCCTCGATGCGCAGGCGCCGGGCGAAGGCCTGGGGGGATTCCCCCATTTCCCGGTGGAAGAGGCGTACAAAGCCATTCCGGCTCATGTGGACCATCTGGGCCAGGGCGTCGTTTCCCAGCCGCTGGCGCCTATGCCCCCGGAGCCAGTCGCAAGCCTTCCGCACCCGGGAATCCACTTGGGCGGGCAATTGGAAGAGCTCCTGGGGCAGCCGGACGAGACACCCGCTCAAAAGCGCGAGCCCCAGCAGGGCGCGCCACTGCCGGGTCTCGGAGCCATCGGGCAAGGCCGCCAGGCGCTGGAGGCATTCCCGCTCCTCCTGGCCCACGGGCAGGATATGCAGACGGGGAGGGAGGCGGGTGTTCCATTCCCCGGGGGTGAAATGGAGATACAATTGATGGAAAGGGCTCTTCTGCCCTGTGGAAAAGCGAAGATATCCCGGCAGCAGATAGAGGTTCTCCGGCCCCATGGGATGGCGCAGCCCCTCCACCTCCAGCCATGCCCCGGGGGTTTCATTCCAATAGAGGCGCCAGTATGGAGTCACCACATCCCGGTAGCGCCAGAAATCAATCTCCCGCTCATAGCGCAGGCTGTGGATTTTCAGGAAGGAAGGAAAGGATTCCGGAAGCATGGGCGACTCCTGGCGCACAAGACTCCCCCCGGAAGCCAAGCCCCCCCCTGGGCCGCCCCCGGGCGGAGTCTTTTGGATACAAAACCGCCACTAATATCCATTGTCAAAGAGATTTTTCTTCATAAAATATAGAAAAGCGCCCATTTCTCCCTGCCTGTTCCCGGGGGCAGCCGTGCCCCTCTCCTCCCCTGATAGAGACCACCATCATGAACACTCTAGAAAAAGCCTTTGAGTACGCCAAGGAAACCTTCGCCCGCAAGGGCGTGGATGTGATGGAAGCCCTGCGGAAACTGGAGACCATCCCCCTCTCCCTCCATGCCTGGCAAGGGGATGACGTCACCGGCTTCGACAATCCCACCCACGCCCTCACCGGCGGCTGCCAGGTGACGGGGAACTATCCCGGGCGCGCCCGCACCGCCCAGGAACTGCGGCAGGACCTGGACCAGGTCATGGCCCTGCTTCCCGGTCCCCACCGGGTGAACCTCCAGGCCCATGAAGTGGACTGCGTCCTTCCCGGCCAGGACCGGGACGCCCTGGAGGAGCGGAATTTCGCCCAATGGCTCCAATGGGCGAAGGAGCGGAGGCTCGGCCTGGACCTGGCGCCCGCCTACTACTCCCACCCCAAACTGGACCACGGCCTCTCCCTCTCCCACCCCGACCCCGAAATCCGGAACTTCTGGATCCGCCACGGCCAGGCGTGCCGCCGCATCGGCGCAAATTTCGGAAAGGTCCTGGGGACCCCCTGCGTCTGCAATGTCTGGGTCCCCGATGGCTTCAAGGACACCCCCGCCGACCGCACCGCCCCCAGGATGCGGCTCCTGGATTCCCTCGACAAAACCTTCCAGGAACCCCTTCCCGAAAGCCAGGTGCTGGACGCCGTGGAATCCAAACTCTTCGGCATCGGCGCGGAATCCTGCACCGTTGGCTCCCATGACTTCTACCTGACCTACGCCGCCCGGAACCGAAAACTCATCTGCCTGGATTCCGGGCATTTCCATCCCACCGAATCCGTCGCCGACAAACTCTCCTCCCTCTGCTGCCAGCAGGGGCGCATCCTCCTCCACGTGAGCCGGGGCGTCCGCTGGGACAGCGACCACGTCCTCGCCCTGAACGACGAACTGCTCGCCATCGCCCACGAGTGCGTCCACTGCTGCACCCCCCAGGACATCCACATCGCCCTGGACTACTTCGACGCCAGCATCAACCGCATCGCCGCCTGGGTCATTGGCGCCCGGAATCTCCGCAAGGCCCTCCTCATCGCCCTGCTGGAGCCCGCCTTGGCCGTCCAGGAGGAGCAGAAGTGGGACTTCACCGGGCGCCTGGCCGCCCAGGAGGCCGCCAAGACCCTGCCCTGGGGCATCGTATGGGACGCCTACTGCCAGCAGAAGGGGATTCCCTCCGACGACGCCTTCATGGCGGAAATCCGCAACTACGAAAAGCAGGTCCTCTCCTTGCGGGGCTAGCAGGCCTCCCCGCCGCCCCCGGGGCTTCCCGCCCTCTTTTTCCCGGAGAGCCCCGGGCGCGGCTCCCCCCTTCCCCTCCTTGTTTTTTTCCTCCCATGTGCCTGCTTTGGAACCGCCACGAGAAGCTTGTCCACCAGGAATCCTGCCTGTTTTTGGAAGGTGAGGCCTCTCCCCTGCGCTTTCCCGCCCAGGAGATACTCTCCGTGAAGTGTCCCATCCTGGGAGTGGAATACCGGGAGGGGAAGGACTATCTGCTTTCCCAGGGAGGCGCCGCCCTGGTGCGTCCCCCGGACTCCGGGATGCCCGTCCTCCCCCGCAGCGCCCTCATCCTCTCCGCCGAGGAGGCGAAGCCCTATCCCCACCCCGAGGCCAATGCCGTGGAGGGGGGGAGGGGAGGCACTTTCCTCCGGTTCAGCAACCAGGATTTCTTCGCCCGCCACCAGGTGGAGGTGACCTACCGTGCGAAGGAAATCCCCCTTCCTCCCCTCTCCTTGCTCACCCCCGGGCGGCTCCCCCTGTGCCGACAGGCCCTCGCCCGCCGGAAAGCCCTCTCCGCCACCTTCATCGGAGACAGCATCACCGAGGGCTACAATGCCACCGAGTTCATCCACCAGCCCCCCTTCCTCCCCCCCTATCCGGGCCTCATGGCGCGGGAATGGGGGAAAAAGGGCGTCCACTTCCGCTTTCAGAACCGGGCCATCGGCGGCACCGAAGCCCGGCAGGCCATGGAACTGAAGGACAAATGGCGGGAAGACCAGCCACAGCTGCTGGTCATCGCCTACGGCATGAACGACCTCTATGCCTTCCAGCCACAGGCCTTCCTGGAAAATCTCGCCCAAATCCAGGAGGATTGCCGAAAGGCCTCCCCCCATACGGAATATCTCCTCGTCATCCCCATGCGGGGAAACCCCGACTGGAAATACACCCCCCTCCTCCACTCCATCCTCCTGCGGGACGCCGTGAGGCAATACGCCGACAACGCCCCCCCGGACACCGCCGCCGTGGATGTCTTCCAACTCTGGGAATTCATGCTCCACGGAAAGCGCTTCCATGACTTGACAGGCAACGGAGTGAACCACCCCAACGACTTCGGGCACAGAATCTATGCCGCCGCACTCCTGAATTTCCTCGCCCCGGAAGCCTTCCCCCTCTGACGCCCGGCAAAAGCGCCGGCTAGGGAGAGGGAAGAGGGAGAGGCGGCAAAGTCTCGCAGGGACGACGGAGACTCCCCAGCATTAGGGATTATAATAAGCGAGTTTCTCCGCCCGCCCCTTCCCGTCTCCCATGCAGGGGGCAAGGGCCAGGCCCTCTTTCGGGACATGAAAATCGGCGTATTCAGCGATATACACAGCAATCTGGAGGCACTGGAAGCCGTCCTTGACGACGCAAGCCACCAGGGGGTCACCCACTGCCTTTGCGTAGGCGACCAGGTGGGATACAACGCGGACCCCCATGCCTGCATGGAACGCCTCCGTGCCCTGCCCCGCCTCCTCTGCTGTGTCCAGGGAAACCACGACTACTACGCCGCCAACCAGGAGGAACTCCTCCAGTTCAACCCCATCGCCAAGCAGGCGGCCTGCTGGACCCGGGAACATCTTTCCCTGGAGGACCGGCAGGAACTGGCGCGGCTCCCCCTGGTCGCCCATGTCCCGCTGCCCGGCCCCCTGGGGGGACTCCAGGTCGTCCACGCCTCCCTCTTCCAGCCGGAGGAATGGCCCTACCTCGTGGACACCATGAGCGTCCTGAACTGCTTCCGGATGCTCCAGGCCGACCTCTGCTTCCTGGGGCACTCCCATGTCCCCCTGGCCATCGTCCTCCGGGAGAACGGCCTCGAAGTGCGGGACTGCCCCGAATTCTCCCTGAAGGCAGGGGAGCGCTACCTCATCAACCCCGGAAGCGTCGGGCAGCCCCGGGACAACGACCCCCGGGCCGCCTACGGAATCCTGGATGTCGACGCCGGCCACTACCAGCTCCGCCGCGTGGAATACGACCTGCCCCTGGCGCAGGAAAAGATCCGCCGCGCGGGGCTCCCCGAGCGGTGCGCCCAACGGCTGGCCCTGGGACAGTAGGTGCGCCGCCCCCCTTTCCCCTTCCGCCCACCCCTCCGTGAAACTCCTGATTGTCAAACCCAGCAGCCTGGGCGACATTGTCCACGCCCTCTTTGCGGTCTCCCTGTTGAGGAGCGCCCTGCCCCAGGCGGAGTTGTGGTGGGTGGCCAACGACTCCCTGGTCCCCCTGGTCTCCCTGTGCCCCCAGATTCATCCCCTCCCCTTCCCCCGGAAGGCCCTGGGGAAATTCTCCCTGTCCGCCCTCCGCCGGTTCCTGGGGGAGCTTCGCCGGCACCGCTTTGACGCCGTCCTGGACTTCCAGGGGCTCCTGCGCAGCGGGCTGATTTCCTTTGCGGCCCGCGCCCCCCTGCGCTACGGCTTTGCCTCGGCACGGGAAGGCGCCTCCCTCTTCTACAACCATCCCGTCGTCCTCCCTCCGGAAATCTCCCATGCCGTGGAGAAGAATCTCCTCCTGGTAAGGGCCTTTCTCCGGGACCAGGGGAAGCAGGATGAGGCGGAAGCCGCCCCGCCACCCCTGGAGCTCCGCCTTCCCCCCGCCTGGCTGGCGGAAGCGGACTCCCTCATGGAAAGCCATGGGCTGCCGGCGGGCGCCCCCCTGGTGGCGGTGGGATGCGCCTCCCGCTGGCCCAGCAAATCCTGGCCCGTGGGCTTCTTTGCCCAGGTCCTCCAGGAGGTGCGCCGGAGACGCCCAGACGCCGCCATCTGGCTCCTGGGCGCCCCCGAGGAACGGGCCAGGGCGGAGGAACTGCGAAGCCTTTGCGGGCTCCCGGAAGGCGCCCTCCTGGCCGGAGACACCTCCATGGGAGCCCTCTGCGCCCTCCTCCAGCGTTCCCAGGTGCTCTTCACCAACGACAGCGGCCCCATGCACATCGCCGCCCTGGAGGGAGTCCCCTGCGTGGCCAACTTCGGCTCCACCAATCCGGCCCTCACCGGCCCCTACGGCCCCCCGGGCTTCCACGCCATCATCCAATCCCCCTGCCCCCAGGCCCCCTGCATGAAACGGGAATGCCCCCGGGGAGACAATGGCCTCTGCTGCCAGGAAATCCCCCCCGCCCAGGTGGCGGACAAAATCCTCCAACGCCTCCCCCCGCCCGCAAAGCCCGGAGGCGAATGCCCCTCCCCCGCCCCATGAAAAAACTCCACTGCCTCACCGTAGGGCCCCTGGCGGAAAACTGCTATCTCCTCTGGGAGGACGCCCCCGCCCCCAGGCCGGGCCTGGTGGTCGACCCCGGGGACGACTTCCCCAAGATCCGCGATTTCCTGGAATCAGAATCCATCCGTCCCCTGGGCGTCCTCCTGACCCACGCCCATTTCGACCACATCGGCGCCCTGCCCGCCTTGACGGAGGCCTACGGGGTGCCCGTCTGGTGCCCGGAGGCGGACCAACCCCTCTACCACTCCCCCGACAACGGGATGCCCCCCTGGTATCCCGCCGTGAAAAACCTCCCCCCCCTCTCCAGCGCACCCCTCCCGGAATTCGGATTCCAGGCCCTGAACACCCCGGGGCACTCCCCGGGAAGCACCTCCTACTATTTCCCCGAAGAAGGCCTGGTCCTCACCGGGGACACCCTCTTCGCCGGCTCCGTGGGCCGCACCGACCTGCCCGGAGGCTCCGAGACGGTCCTCATGCACTCCATCCGCACCGTCCTCTTCTCCCTGCCCCCCAAGACCCTGGTCTTTCCCGGCCACGGGCCCCGCACCACCATCGGCATCGAACGGATGGACCCCTTCTTCGGAATGCCCTGACCCCGGGACGCAGCGCTCCCCCGCACCCCTTTCCCCCACACCACCTGCCCTGGAACCACACCACCATGCTTGACCCAACTCAACTCGCCGACTGGCAAATCGCGGAAGCGGCCGAAGCCACCATGAAAACCCCAGGGGAACTGGCCCAGGCCCTGGGACTTCTCCCCGAAGAAATCATCCCCTACGGGCGGCAAATCGCACGGGTCGACCAAATGGCCATCCGAAAACGCCTGGCCAACGCCCCCAAGGGAAAATACGTGGACGTGACCGCCATCACCCCCACCCCGCTGGGGGAAGGAAAGACCACCACCACCATCGGACTCATCCAGGGACTGGCCAAACGGGGACGACGGGTCTCCGGCGCCATCCGCCAACCCTCCGGCGGCCCCACCTTCAACATCAAAGGCTCCGCCGCAGGAGGCGGACTGGCCCAGTGCATCCCCCTCACCACCTTCTCCATGGGACTCACCGGGGACATCGACAAAATCACCAATGCCCACAACCTGGCCATGGTCGCCCTCACCAGCCGTATGCAGCATGAGCGCAACTACGACGACGCGCAACTGGCCAAGCGCGGCCTCCGCAGGCTGGACATCGACCCCCAGAGGGTCCAGATGAAGTGGGTCATCGACTTCTGCGCACAGGCCTTGCGGAACATCACCATCGGACAGGGCGGCAAGATGGACGGATATCCCATGGACTCCGGCTTCGCCATCTCCGTCTCCAGCGAACTCATGGCCATCCTTGCCATGGCCAATGACCTGAAAGACCTGCGGGAACGCATCGGGAAAATCGTGGTGGCCTACAGCCGAAGCGGCAGCCCCGTCACCACCCACGACCTGGAAGTGGACGGCGCCATGACCGCCTTCCTGGTGGACGCCCTCAACCCCACCCTCATCTCCACCCTGGAAGGACAGCCCATCCTGGTCCACGCAGGCCCCTTCGCCAACATCGCCATCGGACAGAGTTCCGTCATCGCCGACCAGATTGGCGTGCGCTGCTCCGAATACCATGTCACGGAGAGCGGCTTCGGCAGCGACATCGGCTATGAGAAATTCGTGGACCTGAAGTGCCGCGCCAGCGGGCTGCGCCCCGACGCGGTGGTCATCGTGGCCACCATCCGCGCCCTCAAGATGCACGGCGGCGGCCCCGTGGTCAAGCCCGGCGCCAAGTTGGACGAGGTCTATGTGAAGGAGAACCTGCCCCTGGTGGAGGCGGGTTGCCAGAATCTTCTGGCCCACCTGGAGATTGTCCGCAAGTCCGGCGTCCAGCCGGTGGTCTGCCTCAACCACTTCTACACCGACACCGACGAGGAGGTGCGCCTGGTCCGCCGGATTTGCGAGGAGGCCGGGGCGCTGACCGCCCTCTCCAAGCACTGGCAGTTTGGCGGCGAGGGAGCCCTGGAGCTGGCCGAGGCGGTGGAGGAGGCCTGCCGCAGGCCCAATGCCTTCCAGCATTTCTACCGGGAGGACGCCCCCATCCGGGAACGCATCCTGGACGTGGCCAGGCAAGTCTACGGCGCCGACGACATCCAGCTCCTGCCCGAGGCCCAGGCCAAGCTGGATCTCTACCAGAACGACCCCGAAACCGCCGCCCTCCAGGTCTGCATGGTCAAGACCCACCTCTCCCTCTCCCACAATCCCGACCTGAAGGGGCGCCCCTCCGGCTTCACCCTCCCCATCCGCGACATCCTCCTCTACCGCGGGGCCGGATTCCTGGTGCCCGTCGCAGGAGACATCAAGCTCATGCCCGGCACCTCCTCCGACCCCGCCTTCCGGCGGATTGACGTGGACACGGAAACCGGCAGGATCCGCGGACTCTTCTAGCCCCCTGCGGCGCCTCGCCCATGCCCCTCCCCCTCCTTCTGGCCAATTCCTTTGCCGACGACCTGGCCTTTCAGCAGGAAGGCATCCAGTGGAGCACGGACTGGTGGAAGGTCCTCATCATCGCCTTTGCGGTGCTGCTTCTGATCTTCCTCGCCCTGCGCCTGGCGCTCTACATCCTCCGCCTGGTGGGGGTGGCCCTCTGCCTGGCCTTTGCCGGGGCGGGGGGCTGGTTCTCCTGGCGCACCCTTTCGGCGCCTCTGGGGGGCCTTCTGCCGGCCTCCCTCCACCCCTACGCCCCCGCCATCGCCGCCGCCGCCGGCTTTCTCCTCTGCTTTGGCCTTGCCGCCGGCCTCATGGCCCTTATCCGCAAGCCCGCCCAGCCCCCCGCCCCCAAGGAGGCTGGAAAATGAGCGAGGAGGCCCCCTTCCTGGAACTGTGCCGGCCCGCCGCCTTCACCCTCCTGGAGAAGAGGTCCCGCTTCCTGGCGGAACTCCTGCCCGCCTCCTCCTCCGAGGAAGCCCGGGAGGGGGTAGCCGCCCAGCGGAGAAAATATCCGGACGCCTCCCATGTGGTGCATGCCATGGTGGTCGGCGAAAAGGGGGAGGTCATGGGGTGCTCCGATGACGGCGAACCCGCCGGCACCGCAGGGCGTCCCGTCCTGGAAATCCTGAAGGGCTCCCGGGTCACCCAGGTCCTGCTGACCGTCACCCGCTGGTTCGGCGGCATCAAACTGGGCACCGGTGGACTCGTCCATGCCTACGGAGACGCCGCCCGGGGCGTCCTGTCGGAGGCCTCCACCCGCCCCCGCATCCCCTGCGCCCGGTGCAGCCTCCTTCTGGCCTACCCCCAGTTGGAGGCGGGAAGGCGCATTCTCCGGGAACAGGAATTCACCGTCCTCGCCGAGGAATACAGCGGGGAGGGAGTCCTCTTCCAGGGAACGCTCCCCGCCCGGAACCTCCCCCTCCTGGAAACCCTCCTCCGGGACCTCACCCGGGGAAGGCTCCGCCTGTCCCTCCTCGGCCCCAGTCCGTAGCGTCCAGGGGCGGCCCACGCCGCCCCCCTCCGAATCTTGACAGCATGGGCACGCCACTGCTTTCCATCGTCATCCCCATGTCGGACTCCGTCCCTCCGGAACTGCACCGGAACCTCTCCACCGTGGCGGCCAACCTGACCCCCGCCTGCGAGGTGCTGGGGCTCTCCTGGGGCTGCCCCGCCGAGGCGGAGGAGGCCTTCCATGGGAGTTTCCAGGGCTATCCCCACATCCGGCTGGAGCGCGTCCCCCGGGAATTCACCGCAGGGCAGGTCTTCAACCTGGGGGTGAAGAAGGCCCAAGGCACCTTCCTCATGGTCATGGAGCCGGAAAACGAAATGACTCCCACCGCCGTGGAGAGAATCCAGGCGCTGTGGAACGAAAAGCCAACCCTGGACCTGATGATCATGACCGCGGTCGTCGGCAGGATGGACGACGAGATGTATTTCATTCCCGAGGCCACCATCCGCTCCTTCGCCGGCCTCAACGAGGGCTCCGGGATGCGCCTGCTGGAAAAGCTGGGAGAGGAGGGGCTCCCCCTGCGCTGCGAAGCCTTCCTGGGTTGCTACCGCAGGGAGTTCCTTCTCCAGCACGGCCTCCTGGCGGACGAATCCATCCTGGACCAGGTGGACCTGACCTGGACCCCAAGGGTCTACCTGGCGGCCCACCACTGCTCCACCATGCAGCGCCTCCTCCCCTCCTTCTGGTGCGTCAGACGCCCCGCCTCCTGGAGAAGCCGCCACCGGGACAAGGCCCTCAAGGCCCTGCCCCGCGCCATCCATTCCCTGGCGCACTTCTACCAGGGACACTACAAGGACATGCCCGGACTCGCCAGAAGGGCCTGGGCCATCACCGCCTTGAATCCCCTCTTCCGCCATCTCTTCACCCCCCACGGCCAGGGGGTGGACGGCGGCGACGCCGAACGGCGCCAGCTCCTGCGGGCCCTCTGGGACGACTCGGCAGAGGGAAGGACCCTCCGCCAATGGGAGTTCTTCCTCTCCCCCGGGGAACGCTTCTTCTGCCGTCTCCTGCGGCTCTTCATGAGGACCGGGGTCGCCTGGCCCGCCAGGCTCTGGCGCAAGCGCCTGGACCTCCTGTGACTCCCCTGCGCCCCCCTTTCCCTGCGTGAAGGCGGGAGGGGGAGCGGCAAGCCATTTCAGGGGCGGATCTGGTCCAGGCCCGCCTGCAGGAGTTCCTTCCGCCATCCCCGGCAGATGCGTCCTTCCTGGGGCAGTTTATCCAGATGCAGGGTGGCCCATCGGTCGGCGTCTCCCCGGGAGCATGCCAAGGCCGGGTCGATGAGGCGTTGCCTTGCGCAGCTGGCGGCGATTCCCATCACCCGGTCGGAGAGTTTCCGCAAGCGCGCCTTCCGTTCGGGGGTGAAGTGCTTTTCCACGCGTTCCCGGTAGGTGCCCTGGGGGGGATGGGCGAGCACCTCCAGGATCTCCTGCCCGTGGGGGCGGATTCGCTTGGGCCAGCAATTCGGCATCTTCATCAAATCCGCCAAGGTGGCGGGATTTTCCGCCGCACACCAGTTCAACTGCTCCTCGGTGAGGAGCCGGGGCTTGGCGCAGTCGATCTCCCGCGCCTTCCCTTCCCGCCAGATGGCCAGCCCTACGGCACGGCGCACCGCCTGGGGGTCCCCAGGATGGTGATGCAGAAAGCCCAGGCGCCTCCAGGCCTCCTCGACAGGGGGCTGCCCATAGGCCTCCTCCCGGCAGAACGCCTCCTCCATCTCCTCCTGGAACCAGGAAAGGTTCCCATTGGCCCGAAGGGCCGACTCATACCATTCCCCCACCTCCGTCAAATAGGCCACGTCGTCCCCTGCATAACTCAACTGCTGGGCAGACAGGGGGCGGCGGGTCCAGTCGCTGCGCGTCTCCGTCTTGGGCAGGACAATCCCCAGGCGCCTCTCCAGGACGGCCTTCAGCCCCTGGACGCCGCTTTCCCCGCAAAAGCCCGCCGCGACCTGGACATCGAAGACCGAAGCCGGCACCGTCCCGCAGGCCTGGTGCAGGATGGGGAGGTCGTTGGAGGCGCTGAAGAGGTATTTTCGGCGGCGGGGGTCTCCCAGGAGGCTTCCCAGGGGGGACCACTCCTTCAGCGCCAGGGCGTCCACCAGCGCCACGCACTCCCGTCCCACCCCGACTTGGAGCAGGGCGAAGACGGGGTAGTACGTCCTTGTCCGGTCGAATTCCGTATCCAGCGCCACGGGCTGCCCGGGGGGCAGGCTCTCCACAAAGGCGCGGAACGCGGCGTCATCGTCGATCCAGAGTCTCTTCATGGGTTTGCCTTCCTGCCCTTAGGGAATCAGGGGCCGCATCACCAGGCAGGTGCTTCCCTCCTCCCGCATTCCGGCAATGCGCCGGCGGAACTGGGCGATGTTGGGTCCCTGCAGATGGGCCTCCAGGTCCTCCCGGCTTTCCCACGTCTCCACCATGGTCACCGGATACCCCTGGGAGGCGTCCCCCTCCTCCCAGTCGGCGCAGGGGAGGTATTGGAGGCATCCCCTCTCCTGCCGCACCAGGGGCACAAGTTCTTCCAGAATCTTCAGATACGCCTCGCGGAACTGGGGCTTGACCACGGCCCGGGCATGGACATGAACCATAATGACAACTACGCCTCACAGGAAAGGGAGTGGGAAGAGCCCGAAACGCAGCCGGGCTCCCCTTGAGTCCGCCTTCGGGCACAACGCAGAATATAGACCCCCCCGGGCGACGGGACCCCGCCCACCGGGGGTTTGCCCGCCTATTCCTTGCCGTCATCCTGTCCCTGGGGGTGCCCGGGGGCGCACTCCAGCAGAAGTTGGGAAAGCACCTGCCGCACCGTCTTCTGGGCGGCCTCCACCAGGCGCTGCCGTCCCTGGGGGTACTCCTCCAGGAGTCGATATCCGTTGGCAAGGCGTTGCACGCAGGCAGCGGCCTCCCGGGGGACGGGGCGCAGATAGCCCCCCCGGCCCGGGAGATTCCGGTTTTCCCGGAGGGAGCGGTCGTAGCTGCCCCGGAGGAATTCCCGGACGAGCCGGCGATGGCGCCGCTGGCAAAGCCGGATCAGGCCCAGTTCCCACTTGCGGACCGTCGCCCAGGAGACGCCCAGATACCGTCCCAGGGAGGCGTAGGTCAGCCCCAGGGCAAGCCGCTTTTCCGTCATTTGCCGTCGGATTCCCGGGCTGAACCACAATTCCTCCTGCTCCCTCCCCATTCCTTCCCGCATTCCTGCCTCCGACTCCATCCGTTCTTCCATGCTTCTCTTCTCCTTAAATGGCTGTGGTTTGGATTGCACGCGGGAAAGGGGTCGGAACGCCCGGCCTCCTTCCCGCCCTCTCGGCATCCACCTGGGGATGCACCCCAGACTATACCTCCCGCAACTCCCTGCACCGGAGGGAGGAAGCAAATGCCCGCAACGCCTGGAAACGCCCGCCCTTTCCCCCAGGCGCCAAAGCCGACGGAGATTCCCAAAGTCCCGAATTGCCCCCCATGGCGGCCAACTAGGAGAAGCGCCCGGGTTATATTCTGACGACGGCTCGCCCTTGGGACATCCCGCCCCATTGCCCGCCGCCGCCCCATTGCCCCGCCCGGCATCCTGCCGCCAGGGCAAGGGCGGAAAAGCACCGTCCCCACCAACAGAAACAGGAGGTATTCCATGGACATCAAAATCAGTTTTCACGGCGCGGCCGGAAATGTGACTGGCTCATGTTACCTTTTGGAAGCCAATGGAATGTGTATCATGGTGGACTGCGGGCTCTACCAGGAGCACGACCTGAAGGGCAGGAACTGGGAGAATTTCCCCGTCTCCCCCATGAAATTGGACGCGGTGGTCCTCACCCATGCCCACCTGGACCACTGCGGAAGGCTCCCCCGCCTGGTCAGCGGCGGCTACCGGGGGCCCATCTACGCCACCAGCGCCACCACGGAAATCGCCCGTATCGTCATGGAGGACTGCGGGAAAATCAACGAGGAAGACGCGGAGTTCAAGCGGAAGCGCCATGAGCGCGAGGGCCGAAAGGGCCCCTACCAGGAGGAGCCCCTCTACACGGCGGAAGAAGCGGAGGAGGTCTCCCAGTATTTCGTCCCCGTGGACTACGGCCGTCCCCTGGAAATCGGGGACGGGGTGTCCGTGGAGTTCATCCAGGTGGGGCACATCCTGGGGGCGGCTTGCTGCCGGATCTCCGTCACCCAGGGCGGGGAAACCCGTAGGATTCTCTTCTCGGGGGACGTGGGGCGCTGGGACATGCCCATCCTCCAGGACCCCGCCGCGGCAGGGCCGGCGGACTACCTGCTGGTGGAATCCACCTACGGCAACCGCACCCACGGGGAAACCCAGAGCATCCCCGGGGAACTGGGGCGCATCATCAATGACACCGCGGAGAGGGGCGGCAACCTGATCATCCCCTCCTTCGCCGTGGAAAGAACCCAGGAACTCCTCTATTTCCTGGCCCAGCTGAACGCGGAAAAGCGCATCCCCAACCTCCGCATCTTCGTGGACAGCCCCATGGCCAGCCGGGTCAACACCGTCTTCGTCCGCCATCCCTACCTCTTCGACTCCGA
>JAEDNB010000165.1 GCA_016302725.1 Lentisphaeria bacterium | reverse complement strand
TTGGGCGGAGATTTCCTTGCCGTTGATGATGGTCGCGCTCATGGGAGGGAAAGGGGGGGGATAGGATGGGGGCGTTGGGGGAGGGGGGTTAGTAGGAGACGCTGGCGGGCTCCGGGGGGAGGGGGGTGTCGGAGTCCATGGCGTCCTGGAGTTCCTCCTGCCGGTCCGGGTCGAGCCACCAGAGGCTTTCCGGGGTTCCGCCGAAGCGTCCCAGGACTTTGGGCGGGGTCCCGAACTTGTTCCAGTAGAGGAGCCTGGTATAGTCCAGGTTCCAGAGGAGGAGATAGGGGAAATCCTGGACGAGGATGGCGTCGATTTGCCGGCAGATTTCGTTGCGTTCCTGGACGGAGAAGAGTCCCTTTTGCCTTTGGATGAGGCTGTCCACCTGGGGGTTTGCGAAGCCGGTGATGTTGGAGGAGCCGGGCATGGAGCCTTCCCGGGAGGACCAGAGTTGTTCGGGGTCCTTGAAGAGGCTTCCTCCCCAGGCGGCCCAGGTCATGTCGAAGTCATAGTCGTCCATGGCCTTTGCCCAGGCGGACCAGTCCTTGGTCTCAATGGTCATCTGGATGCCGGCGGCCTTCAGTGCCTCTCCGTAGACGGCCAGGAATTTGTTGCTGGTGCCACCCCGGTTGAGGAAGACGAAGGAGAAGGGCCTCCCGTCCTTTTCCCGCCATCCGGTCTGGGGATTCAGGGCCCAGCCCGCCTGGTCCAGGAGTTGTGCGGCCTGCGCGGGGTCGTAGGGGGTGGGCGAGGCGGGGCAGGGGTGCTGGGCGTCGTAGAGGTCCTCCATGTAGGAGCGGTGGAGGAAATACTGCCCGTACATCATCGTCTGGTTCATGAACTCCCGGTTCAGGAGCATGGCCAGGGCCTTTCGCACCCGCAGGTCCTGGAAGAGGGGGCGGCGGAGGTTCATGGCGAAGCCCTGCATGCCCACGGGTTCCTGGTTGTGGATTTCCTGCTTGACAATCCAGTGGTTGCGGACGGCGGTCACCTGGTTTTCCAGGCCATGCCACAGGGAGGCCGTGTAGATGGCCATGGCGTCGATTTCCCCCTTCTTGAAGGCGTCGAAGGCATTCTGGGGGTCTTCGAAGAAGCGGAGTTTCAGGAACTGGAAATTATGGATGCCCTGGCAGGCGGGGTAGTCCCGCCGCCAGTAGTCCTCCCGCTTTTCCAGGAGGAGGTGCTGTCCTTCCTGGAATTGCCGGATCCTGTAGGGGCCGTTCACCACGGGGAATTGGAAATTGACCTGGTTGAAATCCTGGCCCTGGAAGGCGTGCCTGGGGAGGATGGCCAGCCCCCCCAGGGTGGAGAGATTCTGCCAGTGGAGGGATTTTGCGCGGAATTGGATGCCCCCGTCTTCCCTGAGGACGGGTTCCTCCATGCGTTCCAGCTGGTACCGGATGGGGCCGGTGAGGTTCTTGGGGTCCTTGAGGGTTTGGACGGTCCAGAGGACATCTTCCGGGGTGACGGGGGTGCCGTCGCTCCAGCGGGCCTTTTCATCCAGCCAGAAGGTGAAGGTCTGGCGGTCTGGGGAGATGGTCCACCGGCTGGCGAGCCAGGGGGTGAATTCCAGGGTATCGGGGTCCCGTGCGAGGAGGCTTTCGTAGAGGAGTCCGGTCACCTGGGCGCTCATCACATTGTTGTCCAGGTAGTAGTTCAGGCTTTTGGGGGAGGGGCCCAGGTAGGAGGTGAAGGTGCCTCCGGGGAGTGCGTTTTCGGGGTCTGCGGCGGGGTCGGGGCGCTCCTCCCATCCTGGGAGGGGGAATTCCTGTCCTGGGAGGGGCAGGGGGAAGGCGTGGCAGAGGAGCAGGAGGGCTGCCAGGATGGGGAGGGCGGCGGATTTCATGGGGCGTCTGGAATCATGGGGCGGAGGGCGCGGCGGCGTCCTGTGGGAGGAGATAGAAGCGGGTTCCCAGGGGGAGGGGGCCTTGTGGGGCGGGCATTCCCGGGAGGCTCACGGAGAGGGAGCCCTGGGCTGGGGCGGCCAGGGAGGAGAAGAGGGCGCTGAAGGGGGAGCGGGTCCCCAGGCGCACCAGGGGGGCGTCCGGGCAGTCGCCCAGCTCCCGGGCCTTGGCCACGGCGTCCTCAAAATCCCCCAGCTGGTCCACCATGCCCAGTTCCAGGGCGGCCTCCCCCAGGAGGGGGCGCCCGTCTCCGGCGGGGCTTTCCGCCACGCTTTCCGGCGTGGGGAAGGCCTTGGGGCGTCCCTGGGAGACCACGGCGCAGAAGTGGCGGAAATCCGTATCCACCATTGCCTGCATATAGGCCTGTTCCTGGGGGGTGGCCTGGCGGTAGCCTCCCAGGATGTCCTTGAATTCGCCGGAGCGGTAGACCACAGGGCGCACCCCCAGCTTTTCCAGGAGGGAGCCATATTCCATGCTGCGGATGATGACGCCCACGGAGCCGGTGAGGCTCATGGGGTTGGCCACAATCCAGTCGCTGCCGCTGGCGATGTAGTATCCCCCGGAGGCTCCCAGGGAGCGGATGCAGGTGACCACGGGGATTTCCTGGGGGAGGCGGTCCAGTTGGCGCCGCACCGCGTCGGAGGCCACCACTTCGCCTCCCGGGGTGTTCATGTCCAGGATGACCGCCCCATAGCGTTCGGGGGAGTCGGCGACTTGCTGGAGTGCCTGGACAATCCGGTTGGCGTCCCCGGGGCGGGGGCTGTCCAGGAAGGAGTTCCCGCCGGAATGGAATCCGATGACCCCCTGGACGGGGATGACGGCGATGGCCCGTTTCCCGGCGCCCTCCCGCAGGATTTCCTGGGGGGCGCTGGTGCAGTCGGAGAGGAGGGTCTGCGGGGAGTCGTTGAGAAGCCTTGTGCAGGAGAAGGCGGAGAGGACGACGAGGAGGAAGGGGAAGAGGAGGGAGAAGAGGCAGCCGCAGGCGCATCCCACCAGGCATCCCCCGAATTTGGAGGAGAAGCCCTGGCGTGGAGGCGGGGGCGGCGGGAAGGGGGCGTTGCCGTAGCAGGGGGGCTGGGTTTCGCTGAAAGACATGGTCAATCCTCCTTGGGCTCGTAGTAGTCGATGCCTTCCCGGGCGATTTGCCCGTGGACGACCCGGAGATAGCCGGTTTCTCGGCTCAGGGAGGGGGGTGCGCCGTCGGCGGAGACGTAGAAGCGCTTTTGGCGCAGGAGGAGATTCCGTCCTTCGAAGCCGAAGATGTAGTAGACGTAGAGGCGGGGGCGGATTTGCAGGAGGAGATGCACCAGGCTGTCGCCATCCAGTTCCATCTGGGGCTTCTCCCCGTCGATGAAGGAGCCCAGGCGGTGGACGGCATAGACATTGATGTCATCCTCGGCGCGGAGGGCGTAGATATCCTCGTCCACGTCGGCGAAGCGGAGGAGGGAGAGTTGGATGGTCTTGATGAGTCCGGTCTGGCGTTCTGTGGGCAGCCCGATGTTCTTCACCAGGATGGGCAGCCCGTCCTGCACCTCCACGCGGACGGGCTGGGAGACATGTCGCCGGGGCAGGCGGTCGTGGTCCAGGAGTGCCTGGACGCTGTATCCGTCCTCCCGTTGCATGTCGTAGTATTGGTTCAGGGGGATTTCCAGGGTGCGGGTTTCCCCTGGGGCGAGGGAGAGCCCGTTGGCGGGGTTGGCCAGGGGGTTGACCAGCTTTGGGGTGCGTCCGGAGGCGCTGTCCACCTTGAAGGCGATTTGCCCATGGTGTCCCGGGGTCTTCCCTCCGAACTCCAGGGAGTTTCCGGAGAGGTTGGAGACGGTGAGCCGGAGGAGGATGGGTTCGTAGCGGAGGTATCTTTTTTGGGGCACCTGGAGTTCCAGGGCGATTTGTCCGTGGAGGCAGAGGGTGGTGGAGAGCGCCGCCAGTAGGGCAAGGAGGGGGAGGCTGCGTCGGGTGGGGCTCATGGTGGGGGTATGGTGTGTGGTATTTGGGTTAGGGAGTGGTGCGGCGCAGGGCCTCGAAGAGGAGGAGAGTGCCGGCCTGGGCCACATTGAGGGATTCCGCGTGGCCGGGCATGGGGATGGTGACCGCCTGCCCCACCTGGGGGCAGGTGATGCCATTGCCCTCGTTGCCCAGGACGATGGCCGCCCCCGCCGGGGAGAATTCCGGGGAGAAGAGGGTGACGGGGGCGTCCATCATGGCGCACCAGATCTGGCGTCCGCCCAGGGCGTGGAATGCCTCTGCGGCGGCGGGAAGGCTGGGGAAGGTGTGTGTGGTGAGGGCGAATTGCGCGCCCATGCCGCTTCGCACCACCTTGGGGTTCCAGGGGTCGGCGCTCCCGGAGGTGAACCAGACCTGGTCCAGCCCCGCCGCCCAGGCAGTGCGCAGGAGCGTCCCCACATTCCCAGGCTCCCGGACCTGGTCTAATATTAAGGTACAAGGACGGGGGAGGGAGGGGGGAGGGACGGCGGGAGGGCGGGCCATGGCCATCAGCACGCCCTGGGACCCCTCCGTCAAGGCCAAAGAGGAGAATTCCCCCGCCGGGATTGTCCCCCAGGGGAGGCCCAGATGGCGGAGAAGCCGACAGAACTCCTCCCCCTCCTCCGAGCCCTGGAAGGGTTCCGAAAGCAGGCAGAAGGAGAACCAGGAGGGGCGGCGCTGCAGGGCCTCCCGGCAGACCCGGTAGCCTTCCACCACAAAAAAGGGGGATTTGCGCTGGTTGTGGCGGCTCGCCCCAAAACGACGGAGCGCCTTCACCATCCCCGGAATGGAGGCGGCATAGGTTGGTTCGGGAGAAAAGGACATGGCGGATAAGATAATTCCGTTTCCCCGGAAGGCGGGGGAAGGCGGGGGAAGGCGGGGGAAGGCGGGGGAAGGCGGGGGAAG
>JAEDNB010000164.1 GCA_016302725.1 Lentisphaeria bacterium | reverse complement strand
CTGGTGCAGCGCCGTCGTCTGGTGGCCCTGGGCATGAGCCAGGAAGTGGTGGACAAGCTGCCTGTGGACAAGCTCCGTGCCCTCCTCAAGGAGCCCAAGAAGGTTGTGGCTATGGTGGCCAAGGAAGCCGCGAAGGGCGTCCAGGCCTAGTCGAGGCGGGGGAGTGGGGCGGCCTTCCGTCTCCTTGGCCGTTATTCCCCCTTCTTTTTTCAGGGACATCGGGCGTGCCTTCTCTGCGCCGGGTGTCCCCTTTTGCGTTTTCGGGGAGGTGTGTGTTTCTCTTATCGGGGCCTCCTTCCTTTTCCCTGCCTGGGGAACCTGGTGAGGGGAGTGGGTGTCCATGGGAGGCGTCCGTCGCATTTTCCTCCTATGCCATCCTGGCGTTTCCTGGGGGAGGCCGTCCCCTTCCGGGTTGCGGCCGCAAGTGTTCACCCTTCCGTAGGATTCTGCGTTTTTCTATGTTGTGCCCCAAGTGCCATTCCCTGGAGGACAAGGTCATTGACACCCGTGTCATGAACAACGGGGAAACCATCCGCCGGCGTCGTCAGTGCCTGAACTGCAACTACCGTTTTTCCACCCATGAATCCGTCATTCCGGTGAACATCACCACGGTATTGAAGCGGGATGGGCGCCGGGAGGAGTTTTCCCCGGAAAAGCTTCGGGAGGGCATTCGGATGGCCTGTTGGAAGCGGAACATCAGCACGGAGGTCTTGGACGGGGTGGTGGGGGACATCACCATTCGTCTGACCCTGCTGCCCCAGGACGAGGTGCCGTCCAGCGTCATTGGGGAACTGGTGATGGAGGCGTTGAAGAAATTGGACGAGGTGGCCTATGTGCGCTATGCCTCCGTCTACCGGAAGTTCCAGGACACGAAGGCCTTTGTGGAGGAAATCAAGGAGATGAACCGTCCGGCTTCCTCTGGCGTGGCCTCCCCTTCCGAGCCGGAGGAGGGGAAGTGAACTTTGCCCAGTTGGGTCGCATTCCCGTGGTGGAGTCCGCCGGTGGCTCCTTGGTTTCCCTGGACCTGGATTGCCTGCGGGGGGAGTTGAAGGAGTCCTTCCGTCGCTGTGGCATCCTGGAGGAGTGGATGGGGGACAGCCTCCTGGAGGTTCTGGGGAAGAAGTTGCGGGAGAACCGGGAGGAGGGGTTGGAGATGACCCGCCGGGAGGTGGAGGAAGCCCTTCTGGGGGCATTGGAGGCCACGGGCTTCTCCGATGTGGCGGCGGTGTTTCGGGGGCGGCATCCCCGTTCCTCCGGGGGATTTCCCTGTCAACTGCAGGAATGGACCCCGGGGGGGCTGGAGTCCTTTCTGGAAAACTGCGGGGAGGTCCCCCCGAAGTATTGCCAGGAGGTGCTTCAGCGTCTTCCCGAAGGGTTGTCCGGGGCGGGATATCCCCTGGTCAGCGAGGCGTTGGTCCTGGAGTATGCCCGTCATCTGGTGCACCTGTTCCGGGTGCGGGAGGGGCTTTCCCCTGTCCTTGCCCTGGGCGCCAAGGTGCGGTACATTTCCGCCGGGGAGTGGTCGCTTCCCCTTTCCGTGGCGGCGGAGGAGCTTTTGGGGCGCCGGGTGCTTTGGCTTCAGCCGGTGTCGGACATCCTTCCCGTGGCGGTGGTGCAATGCCGCCTGGCCCGTTTGACGGGGCAGGCGGGCGTCGTCGGAGAGGCGGCATTCCTTTCCAGCCTCCCTGGGCTTGTGGCCGTGCTTCAGGAGTGCCTGGTTCTCATGCGGGGGCAGATGGTGCGCCTGTGGCCGGAGGTGGCGGGAGAGTCTCGCTCCGTGGTGCGTTTTGTGGACTTTCCGGAGTTGCTGCCGCTGTTGAGCGCCTCCCGGGGGCGACGGGAGCGCAAGGAACTGGGCGTGCGGTTGGAGGCGGCGCTGCGGGAGTCCTTCCGCCAGGCCCCGTTTCCTGTGCTTGTGCGTTTCCAGTAAGGGCGCCCCCCGCGCCCCCCTCCGCGCCGTGTCCCCGGGGGGGGCCGTCGTCCCGCCGTGTTGGCCCGGGGCGTCATTCCTTTCGAATTTCTGATGGCGGGTCCTTCCGGGGCCTGGTCCCGTGTTGCAGGGTTTCCCGCGTTTTCGGCGTGCCGGGCGGGAGTGGAGTCAAGGAGTTTTCCTGTTTTGATGGATACAAGATACGACATTGTCATTGCGGGTGCGGGGCTGGGGGGGCTCACTGCGGCCAACCGCCTGTCGTCCATGGGCTACAAGGTGCTTCTGGCGGAGCAGCACAGCCAACTGGGCGGCCTGGCCACCGCCTTCCGCCGGAAGGGCCATGTCTTCGACGTGGCCCTTCACGGCTTTCCCGACGGGATGCGCCGAAGCCTGCGCCGGTATTGGGGGAGGGCCTTCTCCGACCAGGTTGTGCAGGTGAAGTCCATCCGCTTCCACAATCCCCAGTACCGCCTGGAATCCACCTTCGACACGGTGGATTTCTCCCGGAAGATGGTGGAGCATTTCCGGATTCCCCGGGAGCGGGTGGAGGCCTTCTTTGCCCGAATCGCCTCCATGAACTACACAGACGACCAGTCCATGACCACGCGCCAGCTCTTCCAGGAGTATTTCCCCGGGCGCACGGACGTGTGGCGCTTCCTCATGGAGCCCATCTCCTACGCCAACGGCTCCACCCTGGACGAACCGGCCATCTCCTATGGAATCGTCTTCGGGAATTTCATGAGCCAGGGGGTATACACCTTCCAGGGGGGGACGGACTTGATGCTGGAGATGATGCGGCGGGAGTTGGCGGAAGGCGGGGTGGAGGTATGCACGGGATGCCGGGTGGAAAGGGCCCTCCTGGAGGGGGGGCGTGTCCAGGGCGTCCAGGTGGACGGGCGGAACATTGCCTGCCGCGCCCTGCTTTCCAATGGCTCCCTTTTCCGCGCCGCCCTGGAACTGGGGGGGCGGGAGCATCTCTCCCCTGAATACCTGGCGGGCCTGGAGAAGGTGCGCCCCTCCACCTCCTCCTGCCAGGTGTACCTGGGAATCCGGCGCGGGGAGAAACTGCCCTATCTGGGGGACCTGGTCTTCCACTCCACGGCCCCGGAGTATGACGCGGAGGCCCTTTGCGCCCCCGTGCCGACCAGCCGCACCTTCTCCGTCTACTATCCCGAATTGAGGCCGGGAAGCCAGGAATACTCCCTCGTGGCCTCCATGAATGCCCGATACGAGGACTGGACCGGCCTGGGCCGGGAGGAGTATGCCCGGCGGAAGGAGGCCCTGGTGGAGGACGCCCTCCGCACCGTGGAGGAGTATGTCCCCCGGGTGCGCTCCCTGGTGGACTATGTCTGCGCCGCCACCCCGCTGACCTTCCAGCGCTATACCGGGCATGTGCGCGGCGCCACCTTCGGCACCAAGTTCGAGGGGCTGAAATTCTCCCAGGAACTCCCCCGGCAGATCCCCGGACTCTTCCATACGGGGTCCGTGGGCATCATCATGTCGGGATGGCTGGGCGCCATGAACTATGGCGTCATCGTGGCCAATGAGGTGGACAAATATCTGGCAGGAGAGGAAAGATGAGAGAAGAGGGCGACGAACAGCGGCTGGCGCAACTGCGGAAACTGGCGCCCTTTGTCCAGCGCTCCGGGGTGGCGGAGACGGGGCGGCAGAGACTGCTCCAGCACCGGGCCAAATTGGCCTTTGTGTGGGTGACGCGGGACCTCTCGGAGAACAGCCTCAAGGAGACTCTGAAGGAATTTCCCTGCCCCGTCTACCAGGCGCTTCTTTCCCAGGACATTGCCGAGCTTTTCGGGTTCCAGGGGACGAAGATAGTGGGGTTCCGCCGGGGGAGCCTGTCGGTGGGCGTCCAGAAATGCCTCAAGGAGACCCTGGTCCCCTTGAGGCCGGCGACGGAGATGGTGTTGCCGTTCCCGTTGCGGGTGGCCATCTTCGGCGCGGGCTCCGCTGGCCTTCGCCATGCCCGTCTCTGGCGGGAGGCCGGCGCGGAGGTGGTGGGGTTCCTGGAGGAGGATGAGGCGGGGCTGGCCCGGGGCGGCCGCCGGATGGCGGAGGTGCTCAACGGAAGGGAAATCCCCGGCGACACGGAGCCGGAACGCCTGCTGGAACGGGTCAAGCCCATGGTGGTGGACGTGTGCCTTCCCACGACGCTCCACTATCCCGCCTGCCATCTCGCCCTGCGCCTGGGCTACCATGTCCTCTGCGAAACCCCCTTCCTGGAGACCGAGGGGAAAAGCTTCCGCACGGGGAGACGGTGGGCGCAGACCCTCCTTTCCCTGGCGGCCCGCCATCAACGCCTCCTGGGCTGCGCCCTGGGGGAGGAGTCCATCCGGGAGTTCGTCCAGGGGCGCGTCACCCTCCCCGTCCTCCCATCCCACGCCTCTCCCGAGGGGGACGCCCCGGAGCCGCCCGTCCAGGAATGAGCCGTCCCGCCGTCCTGCCCCCGCCTCTCCGCCAATTTTTCTTTTTTGCCTCGAACCGCCAGAAAAATCCCGGATGCGGCGTATTCTATGTTGCATGGGCCGAAGAATGCAGCGCCCATGCAAAGACAGACGGAACGAGACGACCTTCAGGAGAGATACCATGGACAGAAGACTTTTGGGACCCCTTTGCCTTGCCCTGGTTTTGCTGACAACCGGCTGCGTGCTGACCTCCGGACACAATCACGGCCATCGCCCTCCGCCGAACCTGCCCCCAGACCGCTATGAACACGATTTCCGATATGGCCGGGGAGAGGGAGGACATGGCTATCGACCCGACCATAAGCCCGACCATCGCCCCGATTCCACCACGGTGGTGGTGGTGAATCCCCCCCACCACCCGGACAACCCGAGGCCCGTTGTCAAGCCGGACCACCGTCCCGGCAACCCGAAGCCCGTTGTCAAGCCG
>JAEDNB010000163.1 GCA_016302725.1 Lentisphaeria bacterium | reverse complement strand
GATATGCTGACTCGGGTGCGCAACGCCTCGAATGCCAAGCTGCCCACCGTCACCATGCCCTCCAGCAAACTGAAGGCCGCCCTGGCCCAGACGCTGAAGGAGACGGGGTTCATCGACGGCTTTGAGGTCCAGGACCTGGGCAACAACAAGAAGGCCCTGAGCATCACGCTGAAATACAAGGGCAAGAACTCCACCCCTGTCATCGAGGGAATCAAGCGGGTGAGCCGCCCCTCCTGCCGGGTCTACGTGAACAGTTCCGAGATCCCCCGTGTCCTGGGCGGTCTGGGCGTGGCCATCCTGACCACTTCCCAGGGCCTGCTGACGGACCGCGCGGCGCGCAAGCGCAACGTGGGCGGCGAACTGCTCTGCTATGTCTGGTAGCGCAAAAGGGAGGTACCGCAAATGTCTAGAATGGGTAACAAGCCGATCGCCCTGGATCCTCAGGTGAAGGTGGAGATCAAGGACGGAGTGGCTACCGTCAGCGGCCCCAAGGGCACTTTGAGCCAGGCGATTCCCGCCGACGTGACCGTGAAGGTCAGCGAGGACGGGAAGGAGGTCCTGGTGAGCCGTGCCAGCGACGCCCGGCAGACCAAGATGAACCATGGCCTCATCCGGAGCCTTGTGAACAACATGGTGACTGGGGTGAGCAAGGGGTTTGTCATCGAGCTGGAACTGGTGGGCGTGGGCTACCGCGCCGCCCTGAAGGGCCAGGAACTGACCCTGAACCTGGGCTACAGCAATCCCCGGGTGGAGAACATCCCGGCGAACGTGAAGGTCTCCCTGAAGGACCAGACCCACATCCTGCTGGAGTCCATCGACAAGCAGGCCGTGGGGCAGGTGGCCGCCACCATCCGGCGGAACCGCGTGCCCGACGCCTACCACGGGAAGGGCGTCCGCTACGCCGGCGAGCAGATCTCCCTCAAGGAAGGCAAGAAGGTGTAGTGTTTGTCCCGGGCGCCCGGGCCGCGCCGCCTAGGCGGGGTTTCGCCTACGGCCAGGCTGGACGCCCATGGAGAAAAACGCGCTGCGAACCGGCGGGGAAGTCCCCTCCCGGTTCGTGGCGGCCGCCGTACCCAAGCCGGCGGCATGTGTGAACGAGGACAGGAGAATCATGAGCAAACTCAGCAAGAAGGAACAGCGGGTGCGCCGTCACCGCCACATTCGGAACAAGGTGGCCGGCACTCCCGAAATGCCCCGTCTGTGCGTCTGCCGCACAGGGGCGCACATCTATGCCCAGGTGATTGACGACGAGGCCGGGAGGACCCTGGTCGCCGCCTCCACCGTGGAGAAGGTCTTCCGGGACCAGAAACTCGCCGCCAATGTGAAGAGCGCCCAGGTGATTGGCGCGGCCATCGCCCAGCGGGCGTTGGAGAAGGAGATCAAGACGGTGGTCTTCGACCGTGGTGGTTTCCCCTACCATGGGTGCGTGAAGGCCCTGGCCGACGCCGCCCGGGAAGCGGGGCTCCAGTTCTAGTCACTCAACCTCTCGCATTATGGAGAACACATCCGTGACAACTGCAATTGAAGAGAATGTGACCGTGGCGGAGACCCCCGAGGCCAACGTGCCGGCGGCTCCCCGGAAATCCGAGGGACGGCCTCCCCGCCGGGAGGCCCGCCGCGACTCTCGCCGGGAGCGTGAGCGTGACGAGGAACAGGACGATGTGGAGGAGCGCACCATTGTGGTGAACCGTTCCACCAAGGTCGTGAAGGGCGGCAAGAACTTCTCCTTCAGCGCGCTGATTGTGGTCGGCGACAAGAAGGGCCGCGTGGGCATGGGCTTCGGCAAGGCCAACGAGTTGACCGATGCCATCCGCAAGGGTGGCGAGCAGGCCCGCCGCCATATGATTACCGTCCCCACCAACGGGGGCACCATCACCCATGCCGTGGATGCCCGTTTCTGCGCGGCCAAGGTCTTGGTGAAGCCCGCCAGCCAGGGGACCGGCGTCATCGCCGGCGGTGGCATGCGCGCGGTCCTGGAATTGGCCGGCATCCAGGATGTCCTGGCCAAGTCCCTGGGCAGCAGCAACCAGTCCAACGTTGTGAAGGCCACCTTCGATGCGCTGAAGAAGCTCCGCACCAAGGCGGAGATGCTGGAGAAGCGCGACGTCAAGGCGCTTTAAGGAGGAGTCACCATGAAACTTCACGAACTTCAGAATACCTTCAATCGCCAGGCGCGCAAGCGCGTGGGACGCGGCGACGGTTCCGGCCACGGACGCACCGCCGGCCGTGGTGACAAGGGTGCGGGCGCCCGCGCGGGCGCCAAGCGCCGCCCCTATTTCGAGGGTGGTCAGATTCCCTTGATCCGCCGTCTGCCCAAGCGTGGCTTCAGCCATGCCACCCACGTGGAATTCGAGGTGGTGAACCTGGACATCCTGGAGAAGAACTTCGAGGCTGGCCAGGAGGTCACCCGGGAGACCCTCCTGGAGAAGGGCCTGCTTTCCAAGGCCGGCCTCCCCCTGAAGATTCTCTCCAACGGGGAAGTGACCAAGGCCCTGAAGGTGACGGCCGACAAGTTCAGCGCCCAGGCCCGTGCCAAGCTGGAGGCCGCTGGCGGCACCGTCACCCAGTTGATGCCCACCTTTGAGGAGGCGAAGGCCGCCAAGCACGCCGCCCACGTGGCCTGCAAGCACAAGAAGGCCGCCCTGGCCGCCCAGGCCGCGCTGAAGGCTTCCGCCGAGAAGTAGGCCTTCCTGCGCCATACAGGCCTCTCCCCCGTCTTCCCAGTGGCGAAGCGGGAGGGATTGGAATTCCCGTGCCGGGAAGCGCCATCCTTCTCCTTCCCCCCTTGGAAGCGGGACTCTGGACGCCCCTTCAGGCTTGACCCGATGGGGCGTTTTTTCCCTCCGTTATCGATTTCCCATGCCATTTGGGGCGGTGCGGGGGCTTGTCCGCCCTTTTCGCGTGCCACCCGTCCCGCCGGCTCCCTTCCGGAGCCGTGTTTCCCCCTGCCTCCTGCCTTCCCCTTCCCTGCGCCCTGCCATCGGGGTTGGCTTGTGCCGGGGAGTCGCCCCGCCTGTCTTCCTGGAGGGGGGTGGAATTGGCCGCGCCCTTGAATTTCCCGCCTGGCCGGCTTTGAAAAGCCTGAGTCTGCGGTATATTGGCCTGTTGGCCGGAAACGGAGCCCCTTCGCCGGAGGGGTTTCCCGGTGTCCCTCTTTGCTTCCTTACATCCAAAGAACCCGAAAGAATCTGCCATGCTCTCCGCCTATCTGAACTGCTTTAAGATTCCGGAATTGAGAAAGCGCCTGCTTTTCACCTTCGCCATGATTGCGCTGGTGCAGTTGACGGCGGCCATTCCCTGCCCGGGAATCGACCCCGGACGCCTGAAGGAACTCTTCGGCAACCTGAACAGCGACGCCGGGGCCTCCGGCATCATGGGGATGCTGAACCTCTTCAGCGGCGGGGCCATGGAAAAGTTCGCCATCGGCGCACTGGGCATCATGCCCTACATCTCCGCCTCCATCATCCTGCAGTTGATGACCCCCGTCATCCCCGCCCTGAGCAAGATGACCCGGGAAGGGGAGAGCGGAATGCAGCAGTACAATTTCATCATGCGCCTCCTGACGGTGGCCGTGGCCATCGTCCAGGGAATCATGTTCTCCATGGCCATGATGGAACCCTCCCGGGTGGGGCTGGGCAATGTCTCCGTGGTCTCCAACCCCGGCCTGGGCTTCATCATCCAGACCATCATCATCCTCACCGGCGGCTCCATGTTCATCACCTGGCTGGGTGAGATGGTGACGGAACGGGGCGTGGGCAATGGCGCCTCCCTCATCATTACGGTCAACATCGTGGCCCGGATCCCCAGTGCCCTGGTGAGCCTCTACCAGATGGTCTTCGTCGGCAGCAGCACCGGGGAAAACCAGTTGACCATCCTCCATCTCCTTCTTCTCCTGGTCCTCTTCGTGGCCGTGACGGTGGGCGCCATCATCCTCACCGAGGGGATGCGGAAGATTCCCGTGCGCTATCCCCAGACCCGCTCCTACGCCGGCATCATGGGGCGCGGCGCCAATGTCCAGGTCACCTACATCCCCCTGCGTGTCAACTATGCCAACGTGATGCCCATCATCTTCGCGGGGGCCATCCTCTCCTTCCTGGAAATGGGGCTTCGCTATCTTCCCATGAATGCCGCGACCCAGTGGCTGGCCACCAGGCTCGCCTACGGTTCCTTCGGCTACCTCCTCCTCTACGCCCTCCTCCTTCTCCTCTTCGCCTTCTTCTGGGTCGCCAACCAGTTCAACCCCATCCAAATCGCGGATGACTTCCAGAAGAACAACGGATACATCCCCGGAATCCGCCCCGGAAAGCCCACCAGCGACTTCCTGGACCACGCCATGACCCGCATCACCCTGGCGGGCGCCCTGGGCCTCCTGGTGCTGGCCATCCTCCCCATGGTGCTGGCCACCTCCTTCCTGAAAATCCCCCATACCATCGCACAGTTCTTCGGCGGCACCAGCCTCCTCATCATCGTGGGCGTCATGCTGGATACCATGCGCCAAATCCAGACCTACCTCATCAGCCGAAACTACGACGGTTTCCTCTCCAAGGGAATCCTCCGCAACGGCCGCGTCATGTAGCACGGCTCCCGCCCCCTACCTCCCCCGGCGCAACCCTGCGCCCCCGGGGGACAAGAGAAAACGGACGCCTCCCCGCGAAAGCCTCCCTGCCTCCCCGGCGGGGGGGCTTTCCGCTTTTCCCCCCACGACGCCCCCCCGTCGCGACCCTTGTTTTCTGACCCCCGCCCCCTACCATTTCGTAGGACTCCAGTATATTATCCCTCCTGCCTGGCGCCGCTTCTCGGGGGCGGCGCAACGCGGGCATGATAGCCACTCTCAGCGATGCTGACGCAACTTAAGGAAACGGTTGAGTTGGAAGAATT
>JAEDNB010000162.1 GCA_016302725.1 Lentisphaeria bacterium | reverse complement strand
CGGCCCCCGTGCAGCAACCCACGGTGATCTACACCCAGCCGGCCCCCGTGCAGCAACCCACGGTGATCTACACCCAGCCGGCCCCCGTGCAGCAGCCCGCAGTGATCTACACCCAGCCCTCTCCCGTGACCCCGGCCTCGGTCATCTACCGCTAGCCCCCATGGAGTGGGAAGCCACCAGTTGCAGCATGCTGTCCGGCATCGGGCGCAACGACCCCGATGCCTGGCAGCATTTCTATGACCGGTACAAGGTGCTGGTCTTCTTGCGGGGACGCCGATACGGCTTCTCCCCCATGGACCTGGACGACCTCTTGAGCCGGGTCATGGGGAAGTGCTTTTCCGCCACGGGCGGCGCAGGCAAGGCCGTCCTCTCCTTCAATCCCGCCAAGGGACGCTTCCGGGACTATTTCTGCCGGATTGTGAACAACGAGGCGGTAACGATGCTCCGGGAGCGGGGGCGCCGCCGCGAGGTGCAGGGAACCCTGCCAGATGGCAAGGAAAGGGACTTCCCGGATCTGCGGGAGAAGGATTCCCTGGAGGCGGAATACCGCCTTTGCCTGGTGCACGAGGCCTTCGAACAACTGAAAAAGGAATTGCCCCCACGCCAGGTGCAGGCCTTCATGGCGGTGCGCATGGACCAGGTCCATGCCCGGAAGGTCGCCCAGTTGCAGGGGACGTCGCTGGCTACGGTCTACCAGGACATTGCCACGGTGACAGAGGCAATTCGCCGCCGTGTCGCCCAATTGGAGGAGGAGTGAGGGAAGATGGGACATCTGAATGAACAGGATATGGCCGAACTGGTCTTCGGGGAGACGACTCCCTGGAGCACCTGGTGGCGACGCCGCCATCTGAAGAAGTGCGGGGCTTGCCGGGAACACTTCGAGCGGCTTTGCCGGGAACAGGAGGAGCAAAAGGAACTCGCCCGACAGTTGAAATGCTATGGGGAGTGCCTCCAGGAGGCCGAGAAGACTATGACAATGCCAAAGCCCCCCGCCGCCGAAGGCAATTGAGCCCGCGGTTTCCCAGGACAGGACAGGGGAGGGAGGGACAGGTAAGGACAGGTAAGGGGAGGACAGGGGAGGGCGTGGGGGCGGCTTCCTTGGTTCCTGCGCGCGTTGTCGCGACGCTTTTTTCCTCCAGGGGCTTGTCTGCGGCGGCGTCTTTTTTCCCCCTTCGGAATATATTCTGAAGCAAGACGCAGGAAAGTGCGGAGACCGCCTCCAGGGGGAAAACGCCCCGTTGCCTGGGAATGCCCATCCCTGCGCCGGCAATTCCGTCCCCTCCCATCCCGTGAATACGCCCCCGGACATTTCTGACTTTCCTTCCCCCCCCCAGGAGCCCGCGCCCCTGCTCCCACGGCTGCTGGAGGGGGTGGTGACCCTGCGCAAAATTGCCTCGGGCGCCTATGGGACAGTCTTCCTGGGACGGGACGCCGCCCATCGGGAGGTGGCGGTGAAGGCGTTGCATCCCCAGGTGCCCCAGGAGGGACAGGAACGGGAGCGGCAGGGGCTGATTGCCTATCTGGAGGAATTCCGGAATGGAGGGGACCACCTCTTGACGGTCTACCAGATTTCTCCGGCGGGGGAATGGCTCCGCTATTCCATGGAACTGGCGGACAATCTCAACGACCCCTTCTCCTCCGATGAATATGCCGCCTGGACCCTGGGCACCTGGCTCGAACGCCATGGGCCACCCTCGGTGGAACGAATTGCAGACTGGATGCACCAACTCCTGGACGGGGTGGAGGCACTTCATAAAAGCGGCCTTATCCACCGGGACCTGAAGCCGGGAAATCTCTATTTCGTCGGGGGAAAACTGAAGATTGGCGACTTCGGCCTGGTGACCCGCTGGAATCCTGAAAGCACCCTTATCGGGACGGAAGCCTATATCCCCGAGGGCCTGACCCGGGCTGCGCCGGAAATGGACCTCTATGCCCTGGGTAAAATCCTCTATACTTTGGCCACAGGATGCCCCGTGAAGGAGTATCCCCGCATCCCCGAAAACCGGATGCGGGAGCCGTGCCTGGCCGCCTTGAACGACTTCGTCCTGGAGCGCGCCTGCTCCTCCGACCCGTCCCGCCGCTTCCGCACCGCCCAGGCCTTCCGGGAGGCCTTTGACCGCCTCTGCAATCCCGCCGGACGCCTCCTGCGACGCCAGAGGATTCTGGGACGGGTGCGGACGGGGCTGCTTCTCGCCGCCCTGGCGCTCCTGGCATTTTTCGTGGGCGTGTGGCGAAAGGGCATGTCCGGAGAGAAGGGAAACGCGCAGTATTTCCCCGATGCCCAGCGCTGGTTTGAACAGATTCCCCCCACCATTGCTCGGATGCGGCTTCTCTTCCACGAGGACACCCCCCCCGGCGGAGGGGAACCCTGCCAGGAGGTCAGCCTCATGCTGGAGCACTTCACCGTGGAGGACCCGGAGTTTGAACTCTATTTCGAGGTGACTTCCAGTCTGCGGCTGACGGAACTGCGGGTGGAATTGCTGGACCAGGAGGAAAAGGTGGTGCAGAATCTTTGCGGATTCATCACCCCGAGGGGAGTCTACTCCGAGACCACCCTCATTCCCGGAGAACCCCTTGGACCCAGGACCTGGGGCATCCGCATCCTCGCCCAAAAAGAGTCCGGATGGCTTCTCCTGGCCAATGGCCGCCCCGTGCTGGATGCCCCCGCCCCCGCCTCCACCCCTCCCTGGCATTTCCGGATTCGACTCTCTTCCCAGGAAAAGGGCGAATTGTCCCTGCGCAGGGTGTGCGGATTTCTCCCGTGAAATCCCTTCCATGCCCAGCCCGGAGGAAAATGGGCAGGGAAAGGGGCGCCACGCAGCCCCTTCTCTTTGCCCCTGGCTGAACATCTTTCAGGATTGCCCATGTGTGAACTTTGCGGTTTTGTGCTGGCCGCCGGCGAGGGAAGCCGGATGCGCCCAGCCACCCTCCAACGGCCCAAGGCGCTTCTCCCCTTCTGCGGCGTGCCACTTCTGACTCTGGCGCTGGAGGAACTCCGGCTCCTTCCCCAGGTCGGCTCCCTGGTGGTCAACGCCGCCTATCTGGGGGAACAGGTGGTGGAGGCCTGCCGGCAATACGGAAGGGAACATGGGGTCACAGTGCATTGCTCCCGGGAGAAACATCGCCTGAACCATGGCGGTGGACTCCGAAAGGGAATTGGGGAGTGCGCCCCCAAGGCACAACGGATTCTGGTGCGCAATGTGGATGTGGTCCACGATTTCCCCCTGGAGGAATTGCTGCGGTTCCATCAGGAGAGGCAGGCGGATGTGAGCGCCCTCCTGGTGCCCCCCGCCCGCCCCGGGGGAGTGCGTGTCTCCTCCTCCGGACAGATCGAATCCTTCCACGACCCGGAAGGGGGCCTCGTCTTTGCAGGTATCTATGTGATGAACCGGGAAATCCTGGATTTCCTGCCGCCGGAAGAAAAGGCCCCCAGCATCATCGACGCCTTCCAACGGGCCGCTTCCGCCGGACGACGGGTGCTGGGGCTCTGCGCCCCGCCAACGGTCTTCTGGACCGATGTGGGAACCCCCGGGGAGTATCTCCTGGCCCATGACAGGGTGAGGGACTGCGCCATGCCCGGAAACCCCACCCTGCGCCAGGCCATCGTGGAACAGAGCCTCCGCCGCACTGCCCTGGAACAGGCGGGCGTCCGGTGCGACGGCCCCCTGGGACTGGGAGAAAATCTCCAAATCCCCCCGGGAAGCCATCTCCACCAAGTGGTGCTGTGGGACAATGCACGCCTGGCACGCCCGGCACTCTATTCCACGGGAATCCTCTGGGGAAACTGCACCCCCCCTCCCCACGTCTCCGAAATGGGGCGCCAGCCGGATGCCCGGATTGCCGATACCTTCCAGGCACGCCTGAAGACCCCGGGGGAAAAGGCCTCGGAGGGCACGGAAAATGCCCTCCGAAAACAAGGCTCCGGACGACGCTACGAACCCCTGGTGGAGGCCGCCTCGGGAAAGAACCTGGGCATGCTTTGGAGCGCCTATTCCCTGGAACGCAGGGAAAACTCCGCCTTCGTGGCCATCGACGCTTTCCTCCGGGAACTGGGAATCCCCGTCCCCCAGGTCTTGCTCCATCTTCCGGAAAAGGGAGAGGTGGTGATGGAGGACGTGGGACGCCTGGACTTGATGTCCCTGACTGCCCCGGAACGCCTCCCATGGCTCCCAAAAATTGCCGCCCAGGCCGCCCGCCTCCATGTACAGGGCCCCTCCCATCCCGCCGCCTCCTCCCTGCCACTCCAGCCCCCCTTTTCCCAGGAAACCTATCTGTGGGAAAGGGACTACTTTCGAAAACACCTCCTCCAAGTGGTGCTCCAGGCCCCTGGACTCTGGGACGAACAGACGGCGACGGAGGCCAATGTGGTGCGCAACACACTCCTCCAGGAACCCCAGACTCTCCTCCATCGCGATTTCCAAGGCGCCAATATCAAGGTGCAAAGGAAAACGGGACGCTGCGTCTGGATCGATTTCCAGGGGATGAGACGGGGAGCCGCCGCCTATGACCTCGCTTCCCTGCTCTATGACCCCTATGTGGAATACACTCCCCAGGAACGTCTGGACGCCTGGAGGGCATACGCCAAGGCAGTGGAACGGGAAGGGGGAACCCCGCCCCAGGAACGAATCTTCCACCTGGCCGCCGTCCAACGCCTGATGCAGGCCCTGGGAGCCTATGGAAAATTGTGGCGCCAGGATGGATTGGCCTGGTACGCCGAATACATCCTCCCGGGACTTCAGCACCTCCTGCAAGCGGCAACGGCCGCCGGACTCCCGGGTTTCGCCCGCCTCGCCCGGCACGCCATGGAACTCCATCACGCCAACTCCTTACGGCACCAGGCGTAGGGCGCCAAGGCAGAAACACGGAGAGCACGGAAGGC
>JAEDNB010000161.1 GCA_016302725.1 Lentisphaeria bacterium | reverse complement strand
GCAGGATGGAGGCGGAAACGAAGGAAACCTCAAAATATATCCCCACTCTCCCGGGTCCCGGGAATTCCGGGGATTCCGGGGAAAACCCGGGCTCTCTCCCGGCCTTCCCCGGCGGGGGCATTGCCGTGCGGCGGGGTATAGTATTGCCGCATTCCCGTCCACGGGTGCCAGGCCATGCCAGCTTTCCCGGAGCCATGCCGCCCGTCCCGGCCGCATGACGCATTCCCCTTTCCCCGCCGTCCTCGTTTTCCCTGGAGACCTTGCCCACCATGCCCAAGACCTTGCCTGCCTTCCTTCTCCTTCTCCTCTCCCTTTCCCTTGCCGGCCAGCAATGGGACTTCCGGCAATCCGGCAGCCTCCTGGGCTTCCGCCCCCTGAATTTCATCTCCTGCGAGGCGGTCCCCGGGCAGGGGCTCCGCTGCGTGGGGCACAGCAACGCCTACCTCTTCACGCCCCCGGAGCTGGCCCTGAAGGCGGAGGACTACGACTACCTGGTCATCGACTACCAGGGGGACGCGCCCGCCTTCCCCATCTATTTCTCCCGCAACGGCGCCCCCCCCTCGGAGGAGACCCGCCTCAACGGGCGGCCGGTGCCGGGCAGGAGGCAGCACATCTACCCCCTCCTGGGACACCCCCAGTGGAAGGACACCATCACCCTTCTCCGCTTTGACGTGGTCCTCACCGAGGGAGGCCAGGCCGAAGTCCGCCGGATCCGCCTGGTCAAGGAACTGCCCGTGGACCTGGACGGCGCCCAGATTCCCAATGGCGACTTCTCCCAGGGCAGTGAGGGATGGGAAGGGGACACCGCCTCCATCTCCCCTCTCCAGGCGACCCTCCCCCCCGGAGCCACCCTGCTCTCCCCCTGGGGCGAGGTGCCCTACACCGGACGACACCTCCTGGACGCGGAGTTCGACGGCGCCCCCCAGGCGACCCTGGAGTGCCGGGACATCCTGGGCAACCCCCTGGAATCCCTGGAGGTCTCCCTGCCCTGCACCTTCACCTCCGCCGCCATGGCGGCGGAGGTCCGCGTGAAATTCGTCAACCCCACCCAGGAGCCCGTCCACCTGAAGCGCGTGAGCCTGCTGGGCATCCCCGCCGACATGTCCCTGGAGACGGCCCTCCAGGAGTTCCACAACGGGCGTCCCCTCTCCTCCAGCCAGGGGAACGTGCCCCTCTTCAGCGGTTCCTGGCTGTGGGAGGAGTCCCTGGTGGACCTGCCCCAGCGGTCGGCCCTCTTCCTGCGGGAGTTTGTCCTTGAGGACCCCGCCTCCCTGGCCTCCGCCTTCCTGTACCTCACGGCGGACAACGAGGGGGAGGCCGCCCTCAACGGCACCCCCCTCCCCCTCCCCTTCCGCGGGAACTGGAAGCGTTCCGACGCGGTCTCCCTCCTGCCCCTGCTGAAGCCCGGGCTCAACCGCCTGCTTGTCAAGGTCTACAATGGGGACGGCGACGCCGGGCTCCTGGCGGAAATCCACCTGGAGAAGAAGGATGGTTCCCGGCAGCGGATTGTCACCGACGGGCAGTGGCGCGTCTGCCCCCTCCCCGCCGGGCAGGAAGGCACCTGGATGGACCTCACCCCCGGGCAGGCGCCCCTGCTCCAGGGAAAGAACGGGGTCTCCCCCTGGGGGCCGATCTCCTACCTCCCCCCCATCACCCGGGAACTGACCCTAACCGGCCTGGACCTCCCCCGGAGCCTGCCCGAAGGCGGCACCTGGACCCCCGCACCCGTCCTGAAACTCCAGGGACAGGGAACCGTGGGGCAGAGCTGCGACCTCAGCCTCCGCCTGCAGGACGGCGTCCATGACTTCCTGGCCATCAACACCCTCATCCCCGCAGAGGCGCTGGAAGGGAAGGATTCCCTGCCCCTGGAGGTGTCTCCCGTCCATCTGGAACTCCTCCCCCCCGGCACCTACCAGGCCGTGGCCACCATCAACCAGGTCCCCATCCCCCTGGAAGGCAACCGCACCCTGGTCATCCCCACCGCCCCCGAGGCAAGCCAGGACCTCCTCCCCACCGCCAGGCTGGTGGACACCCAGGGCGTCCCACAACTCCTCATCGACGGAAAGGAAAGGGCCTCCCTCACCCAATATCTCATCGACATGGAGGAGGGAGACAACCACTACCGGGAAATCAAGCACTCCGCCGACAACGGCATCCCCGGGCTCTGGCTCCACCTCCGCCTCCCCCTGGACCAGGACGGAAACCCCGTCTTCACCAACCTGGACAACATCTGCACCTCCACCCTGCTGCGAAACCCCCAGGTCCACCTGGTCATCATCGCGGGCCTGGACCCCATGCGCCATCCCTCCATGCTCCCCCATCTCCAGAAGGACCCCCGCACCCTGGTGGAAACGGCGGACGGCAGCCATGCGGTGCGCAACTACAGTGAAGCAAAGCAGGTCTCCCCCTCCCTGGCCTCCCCCCAGTGGCTGGCCTTCGGAGACCGCATCCTCCGGCAGATTGTGGAGCACGTCCGCACCATGCCCTACGGAAAGCGGGTGGTGGCCCTCCTTCCCAGTTCCGGCATCACCTGGGAATGGATGTACTGGGGCTGCCAGCGGGACGGGGAATTCGTGGACTACAGCCTCGGCTTCCGGGAGGCCTTCGTCCGCTTCGCCCAGAGGAAATACGGGGACGTGGCCAAGGCGAACCTGGCCTGGGGCACCACCTTCGCCTCCTACCAGGAAATCCTGGACAACCGGGAGGCCCTCCCCATGCCCAGCCGGAGAATGGACCTGGGCAACACGGATTTCCTGCGGATTCCCAGCCGCACCCAGATGGTCATGGATTTCAACCGGTGCATGGCCGAGGTGGTGGCGGAGGCCATCATCCATCTCTGCGGCACCGTGAAGGAGGCCTCCCAGGGCAAACTCCTCTCGGGGGCATACTACGGGTACCTCAACTTGATCACCGGGGGGCGCTGGGCGCAGAACAGCGGCCACTGGGCCATCTCCAAGACCCTCGCCTCCCCCAACGTGGACCTCTTCCACGCCCCCACCACCTACAATGACCGCGGCCCGGGAGGGGCGGCGGGCTTCATGGTGCCCGACGGCTCCATCCGGAGGGCGGGGAAGGTCTTCGTGACGGAAAGCGACATCCGCACCCTGCACAGCGGGGCGGGACGGGACCTGGGCGGCTGCCTGACCCTGGCGGAAAGCAAGGCGGTCCTCATCCGGGAGGTGGCGGCCTGCCTCTCCCACAGCGTGGCCATGCGCTACTACGATTTCAGCCAGGGCTGGGTCTTCAAGGACCCCCGCCTGGCCCAGTTGGCGGGACGCCTCTCCCAGGCGGAACAGGCGGTGGCCGCCGCCAAGCCCTCCCTGGACAATCCCGCCCAGGCCATGGCCATTGTCATCTCCGAAAACGCCATGGAGCACATCCCCTACGGCAGCAGCGTCAACACCTTCGCCCTCACCCACCAATACGAGGAACTCCCCCGCAGCGGCGTGGCCTTCACCGACTATGTCATCCCTGACATCCGGCAAATCCCCCTGGAACACAAGTTCTGGTTCTTCCAGAACCCCTACAAGCTCTCCCCCCAGGAGGTGGCCCACATCCAGGAGAAAATCCTGGTGCCCGGCAACACGGTCCTCTTCGCCCTGGGGGCCGACGTGGTCCGGAGGGACGGCTTCTCCACGGAAACCCTGGAGAAACTCACGGGAATGGCCTTCCGAATCGACCGCGGGAACGCCTCCGCGCCCACCGCCGCCCTGACCCCCGAAGGCGAGGCGCTCCTGGACCACCCCCTGGAAAAGAACTACCCCTACTCCCTCTCCCTGACCCCCGTCTTCCGCCCCGTGGACGGCGGCACCGTCCTGGCCCGGGACGAGCAGGGGAACCCGGTCCTGGCCCAGGGGGAGGTCAATGGCTGCCGCGTGCTCTTCACCGCCCTCCCCAGGATTCCCGCCTCCTGGCTGCGGGCCCTGGCAAAGCAGACGGGGCTCCACTGCTACAACGACACGCCCCGGGACATCACCTGGGCGGCGGGCAACGTGATGGGCTTCCACTTCCCCAAGGGCGGCCCCCGCATCCTCCACGCGCCCGTCCCCGGCGGAGTGGCCAGGGAACTGCTCACTGGAAAGGAATACCCCATCCAGGACGGGGACTTCCCCTACGAAGCACAGGAAGGCTCCTCCGCCCTCTTCCTGGTCCAACCGTAGAACAGAAGAAAAGCTGGTCTAGAATTCTAGAAATCCTAGAGAATCTAGGACTTTTCCCCCAAAAAGAATCCAGGGCGGAGCATGCGCAGCAGGCTCTGCCCCCGACCTGGTCGACCTGTGCGCCGCAGGGGCCGAGGGTTGCGCGGGCGCTCCAGCCCCGTCGCCAAGGCCTGTCCTGCCACCCCTACGGGGTTCGGATTCGATTTTGGCTTTGCCGGGGGTTTCGGTCGGCCTTTGGGCCTCCCTTCACCCCCGTCTAGCGATCCTCCCACCCCTGCCGGGGTTCAGGAGGATTGCCCCCCCCATCCCCCCGTCATCGGGGGAGGATTTCCCGCCAATCCCAGGGCGGGACGTGCGGGTAGCACGAACCGCCCTCTCTGTGGTCTCCGTGTGCCCGGCTTGCCGGGCCTTCCGTGTGCTCCGTGTTTCCCCTCCGTGCCCTCTGTGTTTCCCCTCTGTGCCGGGGGTTCCGGTCGGACCGTTGATCCTCCCTTCACCCCCGTCTAGCGATCCTCCCACCCCTGCCGGGGTTCAGGAGGATTGCCCCCCCCATCCCCCCGTCATCGGGGGAGGATTTCCCGCCAATCCCAGGGCGGGACGTGCGGGTAGCACGAACCGCCCTCTCTGTGGTCTCCGTGTGCCCGGCTTGCCGGGCCTTCCGTGTGCTCCGTGTTTCCCCTCCGTGCCCTGTTATGTAACTTGCAAGCAGGCTGGTGACTTTTTTTAAAGTTTTTTCGGGTTT
>JAEDNB010000160.1 GCA_016302725.1 Lentisphaeria bacterium | reverse complement strand
GGAGGCCATCATGCCCGGCTTCACCCATCTCCAGCACGCCCAGCCCATCCTCTTCCCCCATCATCTCCTGGCCTACGTGGAAATGGTGGAGCGGGACCGGGAAAGGCTGGCCGACGCCAGGCACCGCATCAACCGACTCCCCCTGGGCGCCGGCGCCCTGGCGGGCTCCACCCTCCCCTTGGACCGGGAATTCGTCGCCCGGGAACTGGGCTTCGAGGCCGTCCTCCAAAACTCCATGGACGCCGTGGCCGACCGGGACGCCACCCTGGAGTTCCTCTCCGCCCTGGCCATCGTCGCCATGCATCTCTCCCGGCTGGCGGAGGACATCATCCTCTGGTTCAGCCAGGAGTTCGCCTTCATTGAAATCGGGGACGCCTTCACCACGGGGAGCAGCCTGATGCCCCAGAAGAAGAATCCCGACATGGCGGAGCTGACCCGGGGCAAGACCGGGCGGGTCTACGGCGCCCTCATGGGGCTGCTCACCACCATGAAGGGGCTTCCCTTGACCTACAACCGGGACCTCCAGGAGGACAAGGAGGGGCTCTTCGACGCCGTCGACACGGTCTCCCTGGTGTTGCGCACCCTCACCGCCATGCTGGCCACCGTGAAGATTCGCGCCCCGCGCATGGCCCAGGCCGCCTCCGACCCCGCCCTCATGGCCACCGACCTGGCGGAGGCCCTTGTCCGCCAGGGGATTCCCTTCCGGGAGGCCCACCACCAGGTGGGGCGCTTTGTGGCGGCCTGCCAGAAGCGCGGCCTCACCCTGGCCCAGGCGGACCTCTCCCTGATGCGGGAGTCCATCCCCTCCGCCACGGAGGAGTTCCTTTCCCTCTTCGACCCCCGCCACAGCACAGAAGCCAGGAACCTCCTGGGAGGCACCGCCCCCGCCCAGGTGGAAGCCCAACTCGCCCGCTGGCAGGAGGCCCTCTCCCAGGAAGACTGACTTCCCCCACTCCATCCCCCTTTCCCATTGCCGCCCACGCCATGAGAAACTCCCTCCCCGCCTGCTGCCTTCTCCTCCTTCTGGGACTCTCCCTCCAAGCCAGCGACTTCCGCTGGGTCAAGGCCCCCTTCCAGTGGAACGCGGGGGGGACCGTCTGCACCCAGGCCATCCCCCTCTACGGCGCCGATTTCCGAATCCACTACGCCAGCCGCCGGAAAGGGGCCATGAAAATCACCCTGGTGGACGCCTCCCCCGCCGCCAAGCCCAAGCCCTCCAAGGTCGTCGTGGACACGAAAAACCTCCTCTCACCAGGATGGCGGGATTTCTCGGGATACCAAATGGCCTACCTGATTGTGGAGGGAGACTCCCGGGGATGGGACATCTCCTTGGACCTCTACCTGGATTCCCTCCAGGAATGGAAACTCAAGTGCCATCTGGAGGAGACCGCCCAGGCCACCCCCAGCAAACAGGCCTTCTGGGCCGGGGAGGGAAGCCAGCAAATCTCCTTCTCCCCCAAGGCTAAACCCTGGAAAATCGTGGGGAAGGGGGACAAGCCCCTCCCCATGAAACTCACCGTGCGAACCCAGGACCAGCAACTCCTCTTCCAGCGAATCACCCAGACGGACACAGGGGAATCCTGGGGATGGCTCCACACCGCCGCCCCCGTGAACATCACCGTGGAATGCCCCCAGGAACTGGCCTGGACCATCCAAGTGCTGGCCCTCCCCTGATTCCTCCCCCATGGCCGAGGCCACCCCACTCCAGGAACATGCCCGCAGGGCCGCCAGTGCGCTGACCATCGCCCTCTTCGGCTCCCTGGCCCTCCTCCATCTCACCTGGAGCGGCTGGTGCCTGGGCTGGCTGGGGACCGCCGCCGCCGCCAACCTGATGGTGGTGGGCAGCCTCACCCTCCTGGGGGGATATGGAATCCAACTGGCCCGCTACCACCGGATCCTGGCCCTCCCCCCCTTCTCCGCAAAGGAGATGCTCTTCGCCTCCGGCTACTGGGTCTTCCTGGCCCTCCTTGTGCTGAAGGGACTCTGGCCCCAGGGGGGCTTTGTCGGCGGCCTCTCCGGCCCGCTGGCCATCCTGGAGGGAATGCTCCTCTTCCTCCTCCTCCGGCAATTCCGGGACGATCTCCCGGGACAGGCCCTCGCCCTGGCCACCGCCGCCCTCCACCTCCTGGGCTGGCTTCTCCTGGGCTGGCTCTTCCTCCATTTCCTGGATCTCTACCTGGCCCCTCTCTTCCAGGAGGAGGGCTTCCGCCTGACGGCGGGCTTCCTCCCCGGGGTCAACGCCCGCCTGGAAGCCCTGGTCCGCCCGGGGGCGCTCCTGCCCGCCCTCCTGGCCCTCCTGGCCATCGCCGCCTCCTGGCTCCTCCGGCTCCATCTCTTCCGGCGGCGCCTGGCCGCCCCCTGCCCCCTCCTGCACAAGGGGGCCTGGTGTGCCCTGGGGCTCTTTCTCTTCGCCCTCCTCTTCTCCACCGCCACCTTCGCCTTCCTCAAGAAGGAGGGGGGGCGAATCCTGAAGGAGGCCCAGGCGGAGGAGGCGGCCCTCAAGGCACAGGAAGCCCCCCTGGCGGAGGGGACCCTCTCCCTGCGCCAGAAGGACCTGGGCACCCTCCTGGCGGAAATCTCCCGCCTCCAAGCCTCCCAGACGCCCTCCCCCCTGCATTGGGATGCCTTCCTCCAGGCCAGGGAAGAGGTGCCGGACACCCTCCCCTGGCCCCTTCCCGAGGAGGCCTCCGGGGAAGACGGGGAAGTATTGAGGGATCTCCGCCGGCAGATGACCCCCGCCCTGGAGGCCCTGGACGCCCTGGAGGCTTCCCTGGAGGAGGCGCCCCGGGGAGCCCTGACCCCGGGAGTCTTCCTCCTGGAACAGTGGCGCTTCCTCCATGCCCTGCAGGCAAACGCCCTCCCTGACGCCCAGGCCTCCCTCCAGAATTTCCACCGCCTCCTTCTCCACGGACTCCAGTCGGACTCCCTCTCCCGGCGACGCCAGGCCTTTGCCCAGACAAAAGCCTGGCTCTCCCTGGCCAGGCTCCTCCCCACGGCCTTCTGCCGCCCCATGGCCGCCACCCTCCTGGAGGCCCTGGAAAATGCCCCGGACGGCAAGGCGTTGCAGGAGCAGCGGCGGCAGGCACTGCTGACGCTGGGAGGCACCCTCCCGCCTCCGGCAGGCCTGGAGGCTCCCTCCTGGCTTCTCCCCTTCCCCGCCATGGTGGCCCTGGCGGACGCCATGGCCCTGGACCGGGCCTTCCGGAATGCCCAGGGCCATCCCCAGGAAGTGAAGCCCCCCCGGGGCTTCTGCGGATTCTACACCCGTTTCACCTGCTTCCTCCTCTCCCAAGACTACCAAGGCCTGCGCCTCCAGACCATGGGCCTCCTGGAAACCTACCTGGAGGACACCCCGGCACCCTAGCGCACCCGGCACCCCTTCCGGCAGGCGAAGCGGCCACCCCACGCTACATTTTCCCCTTCTCCCGTCTGTTTTCCCCCTTCCCCCTGGACTATCCCCATTATGCGAAACTGGATACCGGCCTTCCTCCTCTTCTGCGCCGCCTCGCTTTGTTGCGCACAAACCAGCAACGGATATGTCACGGGAAAGGGCGTCGCCCTGCGCGCCCTGCCCGCCTCCTACTACGAACGGCTGGCCATCCTGCCGGAGGGGACTCCCCTGGAGATTCTTGCCGTCCAGGGAAAGGGTGAAGACGGCTGGGTCCAGGTTCGCCTGCCTGTCGCCGTCACAGGATGGGTGCGTGGGGAGAGCCTGGATGGGCAGGGAGTCGTCATCCAGACCCCCTGCCCCATCCACACCGGCCCGGGAGAGAACTTCACCGCCTTCCACATGGCCCAGCAGGGGGAGACCCTCCGGAGAGAGGGACGGCAGGATGGCGACTGGGTCTGCGTGCAGGCCCCTCCCCAGGCCACCGCCTGGATTAGCCAGGACTTTGTCGCCCGGGGCGCTCCCCCGGCTCCCGCCGTGCAAGTCTCCGTCCCCGCCGTGGACGTGGCCCCGGTTTCTGTGGAGGGGAACGACAGCCAGCGCCTGGAGGCGCTTCGCCAGCAGGCGGACGCCCTGCAGAGCCAGGTTTCCGCCAAGAGCCGCGAGTTGTCGGGGCTTCAGGACGAAGCGGAGAAATTGGAGGCGGAGCGCCGGGAGGTCGAGCGTCGTGTGGCGCAGGCGGCCCAAGCCCGCCAGGAGGCGTTGAAGGCCGCGGAGGCGGAGCAGAGGAAGTGGGAGGAGGAGCGCCGGGAGGCCCAGAACAAGGCCCGCCTGGTGCAGGAGGATTCCCAGCGTTGGGAGGAGGAGGCCAAGAAGGCGGAGGAGAAACTCCGTCTTCTCCAGGAGGAGGCTCTGCGCCAGGAGGAGGCCTACCAGGCCGAGGCGCAGGCCCTGGAGGAGGAGCGCCGCCGCTCCGACGCCCTGGCCCAGGAGGCCCTGGAAAAGGTGAAGCTGGCCAGGCAGTCGCGGGACGACGCCCTGGCCCAGGCGGAGCAGCTGCAGGAAAGCATGTCCGTCCTGCAGAAGCAGATTCAAGAGGCCTCCGCCCAGGCGGATTTGCTGCGGAAGCAGCGGGAGGCCCTGGAAGCGGCGGCCAAGGCGGAGCAAGCGCGCCTGGAGGTCTTGCAGGCCCAGGGGGAATTGGCCCGCCAGGAAAACGCCGCCGCACAGAAGGAATTGGAGAAACTCAAGACAGAGCGGGAGAAGTTGGAGGCCCAGTTGAGCCTGTCCCGGAGTGCCAGCGAACAGGCGAAGGCCGCCGTGGAAAAGCAGCTGGCCGACGCGGAGCAGGCGAAGGCACAGCAGGAACTGGCACAGGAGAAGGCCCGGAAGGAGGCCCAGGACGGGCTGGACGCCGCGCAGAGGGAACTGGAGGAACTCCTGGCGAAGCGCCAGGAACTGCAGAAGCGACAGGAGGAGGCGAAAGCCGCCGTGGAGAAGCAGCTGGCCGACGCGGAGCAGGCGAAGGCACAGC
>JAEDNB010000159.1 GCA_016302725.1 Lentisphaeria bacterium | reverse complement strand
GAAATCGGCGCCCTGGTGGGCCTCTCCGACACCGTCACCGGCGACACCCTCTGCAACGAGGAGTCCCAGGTCACCCTGGAGAGCATCACCTTCCCCGCCCCCGTGATCTCCATCGCCGTCACCCCCAAGTCCCATGCGGACCGGGACAAGCTGATGATTGCCCTGGGCAAGCTGGCGGAGGAGGATCCCACCTTCACGGTCCGCGTGGACCCCGAGACGGAGGACACCGTGATTTCCGGCATGGGCGAGCTCCACTTGGACATCATCATGGAGCGCCTCCGCCGTGAGTTCAAGGTGGAGGTCACCGCCGGCGCCCCCGAGGTCGCCTACCGGGAGACCATCTCCAAGAAGGTCACCCACGAGGAGCGCCTCAAGAAGCAGACCGGCGGCCATGGCCAGTTCGCCCACATCATCTTCGACATCGAGCCCCAGGAGCCCGGCAAGGGCTACGAGTTCGTCAACGACGTCAAGGGCGGCGACATTCCCAAGGACTTCATCCCGGCCATCGAGAAGGGCTTCAAGGACGCCATGGAGACCGGCCCCATGTCCGGCTGCCCCTGCGTGGACTTCAAGATCACCCTGGTGGACGGCTCCTACCACACCGTGGACTCCTCGGACATGGCCTTCCGCACCTGTGCCTCCACGGGCTTCAAGGCGGCCTTCGCCAAGGCGGCCCCGGTGCTGCTGGAGCCCATCATGAAGTTGACCATCTCCACCCCCGACGAATACTCCGGCAGCATCACCGGCAACCTCTGCGGGCTGCGCGGCCAGGTCCAGGGCATGGAGATGGTGGGCAAGAACCAGCAGATCCACGCCCTGGTTCCCCTCTCCAACCTCTTCGGATACACCAGCACCCTGCGGAACATGACCCAGGGCCGCGCCGGCTTCAACATGGAGTTCTCCCATGACGCCCCCGTGCCCCAGAATGTGGCCGAGGAGGTGCTTGCCGCCCGCAAGAAGGCCCGCGAGGCCCGGGGCAAATAGGGAATTCCCCTGCCCCCCCGCCAAGGGTGGCGCCGCCCTTCCCTTGCGGTGCGCCCCGGCACGAGATAGCCGCCTTTCCCTCCCCGGAGGAAGAGGCGGCTTTCCTGTTTCCCAGGGGAGGGGAGGGAATTTCCCCTGGCCGCCCTGGCCTTCCTTTCCCTGGTTCAGGCGGAGGGAGGGCGCCCTGTCCGGGGCAGGGGAGCGGGGGTATATTATCTCTTGTTTTTCCCCGCCATGCCTCCCGGATGGTGAGGCGGCCACCCCGGCGCGCCCCCTTTTTTCCCGGGGCGCCTTCCAAGGCCGGCGGGCCTCCCTGACGCAGGCCCGTCCCCTCCCCCCCCTTTCCGCACCATGCTCAACGAGCGAGACTATTTCCGGCGGCGCCCGCCCCGCCAGGGAGGCTGGAACCCCTCCTCCCTGTCCGGCGTGTGGACCGTCATCTGCATCAACGCCATCGTCTTCCTCCTCCAGCTCCTGGGGGGGGACACCTTCCTGACCTATGCCTTCTCCCTGTTGGGCAACCGCCCCGGGGAGCTCTGGCGCCTGGTCACCTATCAGTTTCTCCACGCCTCCCCCTCCCATGTCCTCATGAACATGTATGGGGTCTGGCTCTTCGGGAGGATGGTGGAACAAGTCCTGGGCAAGACCCGCTTCCTCATCCTCTACCTCTTCTCCGGGGTGCTGGGCGGCGTCTTCTTCCTGCTGGCGAACTGGGGCAACCCCGTGCCCTGCGTCGGGGCCTCGGGGGCGGAGTTCGGCGTCATGGTGGCGGCGGCCCTGGCCTTCCCCCAGGCCCAGTTCTTCCTGCTCATCCCCCCCATCCCCGTCCGCCTCTGGGCCCTGGCCCTCTTCTACTGCATCCTGGAAATCATCACCCTGCCCGCCAACGACTCCATCGCCCATATGGCGCACCTGGGCGGAGCCCTGGGCGGGTTCCTCTTCATGACCAGGCTCCTGGGACGCTCCCCCTTCTCCTTCGGCAGAAGGCGCCCCCGGAGACCCTCCCCCCCTCCTCCACGCAACCCCCACTCCCCTCCCGGGGATGACGGGGACTATGCCAACGCCCCCATCGACCCAAAGGAACTCAACCGCATCCTGGACAAGATGTCCCGCCAGGGAATCGACCAGTTGACCCCCCGGGAACGGGCCTCCCTCAACCGGGCGGCGGAAGAACTGAAGCGCCGCTGACCCCACCCCGACCTCTTCCCCGCCCCACACACTCCCCGCCCATGCCCTCCCCCCTGGACACCCTCCTTGAAAACTATCCTGCCCTCGCCCCCTGCCTCCCCCAAATCCAGGAGGCCATCCACCTCCTGGCGGAAGGCTTCCAGCGGGGCGCCACCCTCTTCACCTGCGGAAACGGGGGCTCCTGCGCAGACGCCGACCACATCGCCGGGGAATTCCTGAAGGGCTTCTGCCGACGGCGCCCCCTGGAGGACTCCCTCGCCGCGCGCCTCCAGGAGGTGGATGGCGAAGACGGGGCGCTCCTGGCCGGAAAACTCCAGCGCGGCCTCCGCTGCATCCCCCTCACCGCCTTCTCCGCCGCCTTCAGCGCCGTCCGAAACGACCTGGACGGACAGATGGACTACGCCCAGACCCTGCTGGCCCTGGCCCGCCCCGGCGACCTCCTCCTGGGCATCTCCACCTCCGGAAACTCCCGGAACGTCCACCTGGCGGCCACTGTCGCCCACAGCCTGGGCCTCAAGGTGCTGGGCATGACCGGGGAAGCGGGAGGGCGCCTGGCCCGGGAGGCCGATGTGACCATCCGCGTCCCCGCCCGGGAAACCTACCGCGTCCAGGAATACCACCTGCCCGTCTACCACGCCATCTGCCGCGCCGTGGAGGAGAAGTTCTTCCCCCTCTGACCCCGCCACGCCCCCGCCCAAGCCACGACACCCCATCCCATCCATGCAACTCCCTCCTCCCTTGCCCGTGGGTCTCCGCCTGTTCACCGCATGCCTCTGCCTGGCCTGCCTGGCCTGCCTGGCAGGGGAAGAGGCAAAGCCCAAAGCCCTCCTGGAAATCTCGGCGGACAAAGTGGGCTACGGGATGGACTCCTCCGTGGCGGAGGCGGAGGGAAATGTCCAGGTGACCTATGGGGACATCCGGCTGCACTGCGGAAAGGCCACCATCAACCAGGAGACCCGGGACTTTGCGGCGGAGGGGGACGTGGAGATTTCCCTGGAGGGGAAGGGGACCTGGCGGGCCCCCAGCCTGCGGGGAAACCTGGACGCCCGCACCGTCGCCTTCGGCCCCTTCCGGCTGGACACGGAGGTCTGGCACCTGGGGGGAGAATCCGGCGAGAGCCTGGGGGCGGAGGAGGGCCAGGTGGTGAGCCAGGCCTGGATGACCACATGCGACCGGGAATCCCCACACTACCGCCTCCAGGCAAAAAAAATCACCTACGACCCCCGGAAGGGCACCTTCCGGGCCAAGCACGCCACCCTCCGCCTGGGCAATCTGCCCGTCTTCTATTTCCCCCTCGTCCAGGGAAGCGCCACGGCGGCGGCGGGAATGCTCTTCCGCCCGGGATACTCCGGAAAGCGGGGCGCCTATCTCCGGGTGGGCAGAATCTGGAAACACGGAATGGACGGCAATTCCCAGCTCTTCGTGGACGCCATGAGCAAACGTGGGCTGGCCCTGGGCCAGTCCACGGAATACCGGGACGGGGAACGGAGGGAGATCCAGACCAGCCTCTACGGCCTCCACGACCTGGACCCCGCCGAAACCGAACACGGATATGACCGGCGCTTCCGCTCCCAGGAAGACCGATACCGACTGAAACTCTATTGGCGGGAAGGGCTGGACACACACTGGTCCCTCCGCCTCAACGCAGACCTCCTCTCCGACATCTCCATGCTGGACGACTGGTTCCGCCATGACTGGAGACACTGGGGACAGCCTAAGTCCTTCGCCAACCTCGCCTTCGACAATGGATGGCTCCACTCCGCCATCCAGGCCAGGCCCCGCCTCAACCCCTTCTACACCGTCGGCGAACAACTGCCCGAGTGGAGCCTGGACATCCCACGCCTCTCCCTGCCCGCCTCCCCCCTCCCCCTGGTCTACTCCTCCCACACCACGGCAGGATACTACACCATGAAATGGAGGAACTTCGACCGGGACCGGAAAGACCTCATCCCCCCGGGGCAATACCAGGAGGCCCTCCACCAGGATCCCGCCGACTACGGCGCCTTCCGCGCCGACACCCTCCATACCCTCCAAATGCCCCTGGACATCCGGGGCGCCTTCACCCTCACTCCCAGAGCAAGCCTCCGCCTTACCTCCTACTCCCGCACCAGCCGCCGACGCATCTCCCAAAGGGAACTGGCGGACTGGATCCAAGCCGACAACCCCGACGACCCCGCCGGCACCTCCCCCGTCGCCTCCCGCTATGACCGCCTGGGAGGCTCCCGCACCAGGTTCGCCACCGAAATCGGCGTGGAGGGACGCACCGCACTCCACGGAAATTGGGCCGGCCTCGCCTGCCCCTGGCTGGACATGAAGGGCCTCCGCCACGTGGTGGAACCCTATTTCAACTACACCTACGCAGGCGCCCCCTCCGTGGACAGGGAACACCTCTATTTCTTCGATGAAATCGACCGTCTCCAACGGCAGAATTTCCTGCGGGTGGGAGTGGAGCAGCGCTGGATGACCCGGGGGGAATCCGGCAGGCTCCGCACCCTGGCCTCCCTGGAAAACTACCTGGACGTGCATCATCAGCCGGGGGAGGAGACCCAGCGCCACTGGGGAGACCTGGGAAGCCGCCTGACCCTCCAGCCCAGGGAAGACCTGAAACTGTGGGGGACCCTCCTCCACGACGTGGGCGCAGGGCGCATCCAGCGGGGGGAAGTGGGCCTCCGCTACGGCAGGGAGGAGACGGGCTCCTTCAGCCTCCGCTATGTCTACCGGAACAACCACCTCTCCCGCTCCGTCTACTCCATGGGCTCCAC
>JAEDNB010000158.1 GCA_016302725.1 Lentisphaeria bacterium | reverse complement strand
CAGCATCCTTATCTGGAAAAGGTGCTGGACAGCCCCTATGTGGACTTCACCTCCTGCCCCCCGCCCTACGGACAGTGGAACCGGGACTATGGCCAGGCCCAGTTCTCCCGGGGCATCCCCCACAGCTTCCCCCTGCGAAACAAGCTCCACATCATGGAAGCGGATACCCGCACCCATGAAACCAGCTACGGCGTCGCCAACCACTGCTACACCAAGACCCCAGAGGAAACCATCCCCCTCCTGGCCCGGGATTTCGCCCAAGCCCTTTGCCAACGCTACGGCTTCTGGTACTTCGACTTCGGCCAGGGCTGGTATCAGGATCCCCTGGTGGGAGAATATCTGAAGAAGCTGCGGGGCATCTGGGAAGCCCCCTATGACTGCACCAGCACCGCCCAGGTCGCCATGGTGGTGGACATGGACTCTGTCCTCTACCAGACCACGGATAAAGTGCGGTTGGACAGCGTGGCCGCAGACCGCCTCCACGCCGAACTCTCCCAGGCCGGCGTGGCCTACGACACCATCCTCTCCACCGACCTGGGAAACCCCGCCCTCCCCGACTACCAGGTCTATCTCTTCGCCAACCAGGTCCGCCATACCCCCGCCCTGGTGGAACAGGCCCAGGCTCTGCGCCGCAAGGGAAAAACCCTCCTCTGGCTCCACCACGCCGGCTGGCTGGATGAAATTCAGGGGGCGGGGCTCTCCTTCATGGAGGAACTCACCGGCTTCTCCCTCCGGGAAACCCAGTGGGCCGCCCCCATCCCCGATGTGCGCTATGCCGACGGCACCCCCGCCACTTCCCCCTTCCGGGAAATGCCGCGGGTGAAACCCGCCCTCGCCATCCAGGACCCCGACGCCATCCCCCTCCTCCGCATCGGACAGGATACGGTCTTCGCGGAAAAGCCCACCCCCTGGGGAGGACGGGACTACCTGGCCACCTACCCCATGTTCCCCTCCCGCCTCCTCCAAACCCTCTTCCAAAAGGAGGGGATCCATGTCTACTGCCAGGATCCCGACACGGTGATCTACGCCAACCAAAGCTACCTGGGCCTCCATGTCGGCCAGCAGGGCGGCCTGCGCACCCTCCACCTCCCCCGGAAATGCCGTCTGGTGCAACTCCTCCCCGAAGAAAAGGTCCTGGCGGAAAATGTCCAGGAATACGTGCTGGATCTTCCTTCTTGCTCCACCGTTCTCCTCCGAATGGAGTGACTCCCCACCACGCAAGACATCCACCCCGACGACCACAACACCGCCAAAGGCGGTTTTTCGCAAGCCCCTGCCCCAAAAACGGCAAAGGTCGCTACATTACTCTTTTCGCCAACTCCGCCTTTCCCCCACGGAAGGCGAGGCACACGCCCCGCCCCCTCCCCATCCATAACACAACAGAATCCCATCCCATGAAAAATTTCCTCACCCTCTCCCTGGCCGCCCTCCTCTGCTGCGCCCTCCTCGCCGGCTGCGGAAAGAAACAGACCGTCTCCCGGCTGGACGCCATCAAGGCCGCCGGCAAAATCGTCGTCTACACCAACCCCGAATTCCCCCCCTATGAATACCTGGGCGCCAACGGACAAGTCGTCGGCGCCGAAATCGACCTGGTCAACGCCATCGCCGAGGAACTGGGCGTGAAGGCGGAAATCGTCTCCGCTGAATTCGACTCCATCATCGGCACCGTCATCACCGGAAAGGCCGACATGGGAGCCTCCGGATTCACCATCACCGAAGAACGCGCCAAGAGCGTCGACTTCTCCATCCCCTTCGTCCGCTCCGTCCAATACCTCATCCTCCCCGAAAACAGCCCCATCAAGACCGTGGAAGACCTGGCCGGGAAGAAAGTCGGTGGACAGCAGGGAACCACCGGCCTCATGATGATTGAAAACAGCATCCGCGACGGACTGCTCAAGGACACCGGCGCCGTCGCCAAGGCCTTCAACAACGCCCCCGACGCCACCGTCGCCATGGTCTCCGGACAGGTGGACGCCGTGGTCATCGACGAACTGGTGGCCCTCTCCCTGGCCAAGAAGAACCCCGGCTACAAGGCCATCCCCATGGTGAAGGCCGACGGCAAGGGCCTGGAGGAACCCGAGGAGTTCGGCATCATCATCGCCAAGGGATGCCCCGAGCTGCTGGAGGTCATCAACAAAGTCATCGACGAGTGCCGCATGAACGGAAGCATGGAAGCCTGGAAGGCTGACCACGAGGCCAAGTCCGCCCAGTAATAGGGCGGCGGACACATCCCCCCGCCTCTCCGGCGACGCCCACGCACATCCCGGCGACGCCGGAGAGTCCACATCCCTCGGGCCGCACCCCCAGCCAGGCGCGGCACCCCCTCCCTGACAGGACGGGTGGCACGACAATCCCTCGCGCCCCCCGCCCTCTTCGTTTTCCACTTCCCCACCCCGCACCCAGCACGCCAGGCACCGCATGTCCCCCGACAGCACATCCGCACTCCCCTTCTGGAGCGACGCGCTCTCCTTCTGGAGCGACGCCATCTCCAGGACCTTCCTCGTGGAAGAGCGCTACAAGATCTTCCTCCAGGGCTTCTGGAACACCATGCTCATCACGGTGGGCGCCCTGCTCCTGGGTGTCTTCATCGGCGTAAGCGTCGCCATCGTGCGGGTCTATGTCTACCAGGCGCAGCCTCAGCCCTTCTGGAAATCCGCCGGCCAGTTCCTGCGCACCGGGAAGTCCTTCTGGCTGCGGAGCCTCCTCCTCAAATCCATGGACGCCCTGGCGGAACTCTACCTGACCCTCTTCCGGGGCACCCCCGTGGTGGTCCAGTTGATGATCTGGTCCTTCGTCATCCTCACCACCACCAACCCCATCCTGGTGGCCATCATCGGATTCGGCGTCAACTCCGGCGCCTATGTGGCGGAAATCGCCCGGGCAGGCATCATGGCCGTGGACAAGGGCCAGACCGAGGCCGGGCGCTCCCTGGGGCTCTCCGCCTGGACCACCATGCGCCTCATCGTCCTCCCCCAGGCCCTGAAAAATGTCCTCCCCGCCCTGGGGAATGAATTCATCTCCCTGCTGAAAGAGACCTCCATCGTGGGCTACATCGCCATCGTGGACCTGACAAAGGCGGCGGGGCTGGTGCGCGCCAGGACCTTCGACGCCTTCTTCCCCCTGATCTGCGTCGCCCTGGTCTATCTTGCGCTGGTGCTCCTGTTGAGCGCCGTCCAGAAGCGCCTGGAGAGGCGGATGCGGGAAAGCGACCGGAAATAGCCCATGGGGAGAAGCGGGAATATGAACAGCAAAGCACAGTCCCAGAACGTGACCCCCGTGGCCCCGGCGGGCGCCACGGAGGCGGCCATCCAGGTGGAGAACCTCTGCAAGTCCTTTGGCGACCACCAGGTGCTCAAAGGCATCACCGATGTGATCCACAAGGGGGAGAAGGTGGTGGTCATCGGCCCCTCGGGCTCGGGAAAGTCCACCTATCTCCGCTGCCTGAACCTCCTGGAAACCCCCACCAGCGGGCAGATCTTCGTCCACGGGGAGGAAATCACCAATCCCAAGTGCCGGGTGGATTCCCTGCGGCGGCGGATGGGCATGGTCTTCCAGCACTTCAATCTCTTCCCCCACAAGACAATCCTGGAGAACATCACCCTCGCCCCGGTGCAGACGGGGCTGATGAAGCCCCGGGAGGCCCGGGAGAGGGCCATGGAGCTGCTTCAGCGCATCGGACTCCCGGAGAAGGCCAAGGAGTATCCGGGGATGCTCTCCGGGGGGCAGAAGCAGCGGGTGGCCATCGTGCGGGCCCTGGCCATGCGCCCGGAGGTGATGCTCTTCGACGAGCCCACCAGCGCCCTGGATCCGGAAATGGTGGGGGAGGTACTCTCCTTGATGAAGGAACTCGCCCTGGCCGGCATGACCATGGTGGTGGTCACCCATGAGATGGGCTTCGCCCGGGAAGTGGGGACCCGGGTCTGCTTCATGGACGACGGGAAAATCATGGAGCAGGGGACGCCGGAGGCGTTCTTCTCCCATCCCAGCCATCCCCGCCTGAAGGATTTCCTCTCCAAGGTGCTCTGACCATGCCACGGAGGCTCCCCCCCTCGGGAAGCTCTTCCGGGCGCTCCCGTCCCCTCGCCCTCTCCCCGGAAACCCTTCGCCGGCAGGCGCTCTTCCAAAGGCTCTCCACCCGCTACGGCGAACTCCTGGAGCAGTACGCCCGCATGCGGGACCATGAGGGGAAGGCCCTCCAGGCGAAATACCTGGGGCTCTTCGGACAGCGGGAATACCGCCTCTATCTCCTCCAGGTGGAATGCCTGCGGATGCGCCGGAAGATTTCCCTCCTCCAGGCGGCGGTGAACCGGGGCGAACCCCCGCGCCCCCAGGAGGCGGAGGCCATCCTGGAAAAGGAATTCGCCCTCTACCAGAAGGAACTCCAGCAGCGCTGGGAGGAACTGGCCAAGGCCGAGGCCCTCCTCCACTCCCCCACCCTCACGGAAGAGGAGTCCGCGGAATTCCGCACCCTCTACCGCACCCTGGCAAAGAAACTCCACCCCGACCTCCATCCCCATCTCCCCGAAGAGGCAGCCGCCCTCTGGAACCGCATCCAGGAGGCCTATCGGAACGGAGACCTCCCCGCCCTCCGCCTCCTGGGGGAATACACCGACTACCTCCTGGAAAACACCCCCCGTCAGGAGGAGCCCCCTCCCCTCCCCAGCGCCTGGGAGGCAAGGATCAACTCCCTGAAGGAAAAGATGCGGAAACTCGAAGAGGCCATGGAGACCCTCTCCCAACGTCCGCCCCTCTCCTATCGCCCCCTCCTGGAAGACCAGGAAAGATGCCGTGAACGACAGCAGGAACTGGACACCCTCGTCCAACAACAGAAAAATCTCAAGGCGGAATTGACGGCCTATCTCCGCCGCTTCCTGGAGGAGTGACCCGCCCTCGCAAAAGGCAGCCCCCCCCCTTTCCCCAGCCCGGGGCAAAGGAGGATAATCCAGGAATGCCCAC
>JAEDNB010000157.1 GCA_016302725.1 Lentisphaeria bacterium | reverse complement strand
GCTCTCCGTGTTTAAGTCTCCGTGCCCTCCGTGTTTCAGCGTCAGCGCAGTGTCCCCTGCATTTGGTTCCTGCGAAGCCTCCAGGCCAATAGAGGCACTTCCCCTTCGAATAGCGTTCTAATATTTCGATAACCCCTTTGTATCTATTGGGTTCTAGATAACTAGATTTCTAGATTTCTAGACCCAAACGATTTAACGCAAAATCCCCGGCAGGGCCATGCTGGCATGGACCTGCCCTCTGTGGTCGACCTGCGCCCGGCTTGCCGGGCGTTTCCGTGCTCTCCGTGTTTAAGTCTCCGTGCCCTCCGTGTTTCAGCGTCAGCGCAGTGTCCACTTTTTCCGGAGGAGGTCCCGGTTGTCCAGGATGAGCCAGAGGAAATCCAGTTCCTGGGTAATCATGGCCATGTCCTTTCGGGCGACCCATTCCCTCATCCAGGCGAAGCGGAGGGCGGCGATTTGGTCGGGGAGGAAATGGGAATCCCTGGGTCCCAGGAACTCCGCCTCCTGCAGGGTGCGGAGGAACTCCATGGCCATGGGGCCTGTGAGGAAGGCGGGGTCGTCCATGCCCAGGCATCCCAGGAGATTGGCCATGTCATAGGCGGGGGGCTTCCTGCCGCAGAATTCCCAGTCGATGACCGCCTTGACTACCTTCTCTCCCCAGACCACGTTCCCGGGATGGAAATCCCCGTGGCAGAAGCGTCCGGGGGTCTCCTCTTCGTATTGGAAATACTCCTGCAGTTCCCGGACCATGGGGGCCATGTCCTTGACCAGGGCGGGGAGCATTCTCTGGAAATGCTCCATCAGATGCCCGATGTAGTGTCCCAGGGTGAAGACCCGCCCGCCGTTTCCCGGCAGGTCGGGACGCTTTTCCGCCGCCTGGCGGAGTGCCAGGAGGAAATGGGCGGCGGCGACGCCCCGCCAGGCGTCCTGGGCATAGCTGTCCCTGGGGAGGGCGACCCCGGGCTCCCAGCGGCGCAATTGCCAGAAGCAGCCCGACTCCACCACGCCGAACTCCCCCGGGGCGGGGGAGAGCCAGGGATGGACCTGGGAGAGTCCCGCGTTGGCCAGTCCCTGGAGGGTCATGGCCTGTTTTTCCCGCTCCGCCCGGGAGGCCAGGGGAAGGCGCTCCACCACAAAGAGCTCCCCGTGGACATCCTCCATCACCTCCCGGCCCAGCGCCCGTTCGGGGCTCCCCAGGATGGACAGTTCCATGCGGGGGCACTTTCCCTGGAGCCCCCACCGGCCCAGCACACGCTTCATCACCTCGACAGCATCATCCATGGCAAAGCAAAGCCTCCTTGTCTCACATTGGCGTTCTTCCGGTTGCGTCCTCCCCCCTTCCGGGACCCCCTTTCCGGAAGAGGACGCGGCAAAGCCAGGGCAGGGGCAGCAGGGCCAGGAGGGCCATGCTGCGCAGGACACCCAGGGGGGAGAACTTCAGGAGGCCCAGGAGCCCCAGTGCCCCGCTTCCGAAAATCATGCCCACGCAATCCGAGGCGGAGGAGGCCGCCAGGTAGCGTCCCCGCTCCGCGGGGGGGGAGAGGCGCTGGATGGCGGTCGTCAAGGGGAGCATATACAATCCGCTGGAGAAGCCCGCCAGCACCACCAGGCAGAAGGCCCAGGGAAGGCGGTCTCCCAGGAGCCCCATGGCCAGCAGGGAGCCCCCCAGGAGAATGCCACCGGCGGGCACCAGGCGGAAGGGCCTTTCCTGCCGGATGAGGAGCCCTGCCAGGAAGCAACCCGCCCCGATGCCCACGCCCATGGCGGCCTGGAGGAGCCCCATGACCTGGTCGTCCACCTTCAGGGTGTTCTTGGCCAGGAGGAGCATCACCAGCTGGGCCATGGTGCCCAGGAGCCAGAAGAGGGAATTGCCCAGGATGGAGGCCAGCAGGACGGGATTGTCCCGCCTGGCGTCCCGGAAGAGGGTCTTCAGATGTGGTGTGATGGGGTCTGGGATGCGGAGGGGGGTGCCTTTGTTTCCCAGGGGGCTGGGAGTGATGGCGAAGCTGGTGATGGTTCCCAGGATGGCGATGCCCACGCAGGCCAGCATCCCCATGGGGAGATTTTCCTCTCCCACGGCATGGGAGAGGGCTCCGCCGCCCCAGCCGCCCAGGATGATGGCCAGGAAGGTCCACATCTGGGTGGCTCCGTTGGCCCGGGGCAGCCGTTCCGGGGGCTGGGTCTCCGGCAGAAAGCCATATTTGGCGGGGGAAAAGAAGGCGCTCTGGGCGCCCATGCCGAAGAGGACGACCAGCATCAGGTAGGCGTTGTGGAGATAGGCGGTGAGGAAGCCCAGGAGCATCACCACCACCTCCCACGCCTTGGTCCACACCATCACCCATTTCTTGGAATGGCGGTCCGCCAGGAGCCCGGCCACCGAGGAGAAGAGGAGATAGGGGAGGATGAAGACCACTCCTCCCAGGGAAAGGAAGAGGGAGGCCTGGGGGGATTCCGGCTCCAGCATGCTTGTGCCGTAGGCCATGATCACCAACTTGGAGACGTTGTCGTTGAACGCCCCCAGGAAGAGGGTGACCAGAAAGGCCCAGAACCCCGCCCCGCCCCCTGCGGGCTTCGTCCCAGGCAGGGAAGGGGAAGGGATCCGGGATTCCATCGCATCAGAGGTCATGGGGATAGGTAATCTTGTGGTTGTCGGCGGGATTTTCCCAGAAAAGCACCCTGCCCTGCGGGAAGATGGCATGGAAAAGGGAGGCGTCGTCCGTCATGGCGGGGCGTTGCGCAGGAGGCACTTCACCCCATCGCCGATAGGCCTCCATCAGCGGGGCTCCCCGGAAGACCTGGGGAGTCTCCGCCGCCAGGAGGAGCCCCCTGGGCGGAGTCTCCTGGAGGGCGCCCTGCCCGTCCGTCAAATGGACCGTATCCTCCAGGCGATGGGCGGGGACCACGCCATCCGCGCCGCTTTGCCGAAGGAGCCGCCAGCATTCCAGGAGGAGCCTGCGGTCCGCCAAGGGGCGCGCGGCGTCGTGGACGGCAATCCAGGCGGGGGGGCATGGGCGTGCATGGCGCAGGGTCTCCAGGGCGGAGAAGACGGATTCCGCCCGGGAGGCGCCCCCCGCCGCCCAGAGGAGGCTTTTTTTCGCCTCGGGGGGGACCTCCCCCTCCAGGCGCTCCCGCAAATCCGTGGCCACCACGAACTCCACTCCCGGCCCCTGGAGATTTTCCAGGCAGGCGGCGAAGACCGTCCGTCCCCGGAAGGGGGCCAGCAATTTGTTTTCCTGGCGGAAGCGGACGCCTTTTCCGGCGGCGGCCACCACCACCGTGATGGGGGGGAAGTCTTCTGGCATCATCGTGAGGCGCCCCGGGATTTTCTGCCGTGGAGGTGGTCCAGGAGTCCGGCGGCATAGGCGGCGTCCTCCGCCTGGACCCTGCCCGGATGGGCGGTGGCGGCGTGCAGGCGCGCCAGGACCACGGCCGTGCCCCAGGTATCCAGGAGGGCCTCCAGGCCATCGAAGAATCCCTTGCCATAGTAGGCGGAGGCAAAGAACTGCCGGGTTTCCAGGCGCACGGCCAGGCACCTGCGGTAGGGCTTCCAGGCCTCGGGGGCGCTGCGCCACTGGTCGTTTTGGAAGAGGTTGGCCCGGTGCAGGGGGAGGTCAGGTTGTTGGGGGCCGAAGGCACGGGGGTTGCCATGGCCCCAGAGGATGGCGGCGTTGCGTCCCATCTGCCGCAGCCTGGCCCCCAGGGAGAAGTCGGGGAGTTGGCGGTCGAAGCGGAGGCATTCCAGCATCCGTTGCCGGAGGCGCACCCGTTCCGGCCAAAGGGCGCCCACCACGGGTTCCTCCCGGGGAAACTCCCCCATGGCCTTCTCCAGCATGGAGGGCAGGACCACGGGGAGGGTCTCCTGGTCGTTCAGGAAGGCCGGCCCCAGTTGCCGAAGCCTCCGCACCATCCGCTGGAGGGCGGGCAGGGAGGCCTCCCCCCCCTCCAGGGCCTCCTTCAGGAAATCGGCCACCGTCTCCAGCGTCCTCCGGGTCAGCCCGTCCATCTGGGCGGGGGAGATGGGAGGCGGCAGGGGCGGCATCAGGGGGTCGGCGAAGAGCCTCTCCCACTCCCCCCGGTAGAAGCCCAGGGCCTCCCCCTGGTTCGCCTGCACGGCGGGGCAGTCGAAGCGGGCGGCCACGGAAACCTCCTCCCCGAAGGTGCGCATGAAGGCGAAGGGATAGGCCCGGCAGGCAATGGGCTTGCCCAGGGCGCCAAAGCAGTGATGCATCCGGCAAAGGTCCCCCTCCGCCAGGTAGAGGCACTCCGCGGTCCGGCTGTCCGCCCGGAGATAGGCCCGCCCCCCCAGCACCCGGTAGCACTGGCTGCGCCGGTCTGCGGGGGAAGGCCAGGGAAGGCGGGAGATGGCCCGCACCTCCCCAGCCCCCAGGGGGATCAGGAAACGGCGGCAGCACCTGCCGCAACGCTGGCACGCATAGCGCTGGCTGGCCACTCGGAATCCCATGGGGAGGTCGTCAAACGGGGCGGCGCACAAGGCGCCGTCCCCAGGCGGGGCGGCGGGCCGCTACTTGCCGGGAGCCGCGATGACGTCGAAGCCCGTGTAGGGGCGCAGCACCTCCGGCACCACCACGGAGCCATCCTCCTGCTGGAAATTCTCCAGGATGGCGCAGACCACCCGGTCGGTCAGGCCCGTGGCGCTGATGGTGTGGACAAAGCCCCGGTTGCCCTCGCCATCCTTGTAGCGGATGTTCAGGCGGCGGCTCTGGAAGTCGGTGAGGTTGGAGTTGCTGGTGACCTCCCGGTAGCCGCCATAGCCCGGGAACCAGGCCTCGCAGTCGTATTTCTTGTAGGCAGGCGCCCCCAGGTCCCCGATGCAAACGTTCACCACATGGTAGGGGATGCCCAGCTGCTGGAGGAGATACTCCTCGTTGGCCAGGCATTCCTCATGGCACTTCGGCGAATCCTCGGGACGGCAGAAGATGATCTGCTCCACCTTGTGGAACTGGTGGACGCGGAAGATGCCCC
>JAEDNB010000156.1 GCA_016302725.1 Lentisphaeria bacterium | reverse complement strand
AGATGGGGGAGGGTGGCCTGGAGGATGGCGGGGGCGCAGGGGGTTTGGGCGGAGAAGAGGGGTGCCTGGGCAGTGGGCGCGGGGGCGGCGGGGCGGGGGGCGGGGGATTCCAGGGTGCACCAGCGTGCGCCCTGGCGGAGGGAGGGAGTCCAAAGCGCCAGGCGCAGGGCGGCTTCCGCCTCCAGCCGGGCGGGCATGTCGTCTTCCCGCAGGCGCAGGGAGCGCTGGCAGTGGCAGAGGGGGAGGCATCCCTCCGGGAAGTGGACTGGCGACAGGGAGGCCTCCAGCCGGATTCCCTCGTTTTCGCGGGGCCGGGCGCTGCCTAGGAGATTCCAGTGGAGGCGGCAGGTGGCCAGGCCGGCGGGTGGCCGCAGGAGCTTGGCCTGCACGGGGAGGCGCCCCTCCCGTGTGGCGTCCACCACCGCCTTGGCGGCAATGGCGAAGAAGCCCTCTTGCCCCAGGAAGACCCATCCCGCAATCCTGCGCCCGCCCCGTTCCCGCAGGGGGCGCAGGGGAAAGGCGCCGAAATGGAGGGTGACGCCCTGCCCCAGGAGGAGGCGCTCCAGCCCCTCCTGGCATTCCCCTGGGGTGGCGAAAGGGCCCAGGCCCGGAAAGGCGGATTGCGCCTCCCGCTCCAGCACTCCCGCGCAGTCCGTGCCCAGGGCGACATCCTCGCAGGCCATCACCACCCGCCGCCCTGCCCGGCGGAGGCGGGGCGCCAGGGCGCATCCCGCCAGGGTCCCCCCCACGAGCAGGACATCTGCCTCCTGGATGACGGGGATGGGGAGTTCCATGTTCGCGCAGGGGCAGGGTGGGCAGGGAGAACCGGGGCGGGCGGGTTATATTGGCGCAGTGTCTTTTTAGCGGCGGAGGGTCTGCCTCCGTTCCGTTTCCTTCCATAACATAACGGGAGGCGGGGCGCTTCCCGTTGTCCCGGACCAAAACTTTTCCTCCTGGGGGGCGAGGGGCCGGGAGGGCTTGGCTTCCGGGGGGCGCCGCCCTCCCGCGCCTTCCGGCCTCCTTGGCGGGGGAAAGGCCGCCGCCCCTATTTTCCCCCCCCGCACCGCCCCGCCTCGTTTCCGGGGTACAGCCCCCCTTGTCCAGCATGCCGCAGAAAGCCTCCTCCCATTTCCTGCCTTGCCTCCCGCTTTTCCTGGGGGTGGCCCTCTACCTTCTGTGCCTCCCCTGGATGGAGCTGCGGGGGAGCGACGAGGCGGTCTTCGCCTCCATCGCCCGGGAAATGGTGGAGACCGGAAGATATTTCCAGCCGGCCTTCCAGGGGCAGCCCGCCCAGGTCTTCCCCCTCTATCCCTGGCTGGTCTGCCTCTGCGCCGGCTTCCAGACCCCGGGATTGCTGGCGGTCCGCCTCCCCGCCGTGCTCGCCGTCTTCGGAATGGCCGCCCAGGCTTTCTGGGTCGGGCGCCGCCACCGGGACACCCGCACCGGCGCCCTGGCCGCCGCCATCGTCCTGACCACCTTCGGCGCCTTCCGGGTGGGAATCTACGGACAGGCGGAGACCCTCCACGCCTGCCTGCTTTCCGGCGCCTGGCTCGCCTGGCATGGACTGGGGGCGCTGGGGCGCCGCTGGCGCCTGGCCTGGGCCGTCTCCCTGGGCCTGGTGTTCCTGGATGTCCTCTGCGCAGGACTGCGGGCAACGCTCCTCTTCTACCTGCCTCTCCTCCTGACCCGGATGCCTCCCCGCACCCGCCGCCTCCTGCGCGCCCGGGAACACCTGGAGTGCCTTTGCGTCTTCGCCCTGGCGCTCTATCTCTGGTTCACCCTGGTGTGCCCCCAGCCCCTGACGGGATGGTCCGCCCTGGTGGGGCCCCTCTCCAGCAGTGCCGTTCCCGAGGGGTTCTTCTCCCATCTTCTCCACTTTCCCCTGCGGTGTCTCCGGGATCTGATGCCCTGGAGCCTCTTCCTGTGGATTCCCTTCTGCCTGGCGCTGAAACCCCTGGAGCCTGCCGGCTCCCTCTGCGGATTTCTCCGGGCCACCATCCTGACCCTCTTCCTCCTGCACTGGTTCATGCCCGGCTATTCCTCTCTGATGATGCTTCCGGTCTTGCCGGGGCTGGCCGCCATGATCAGCTTCAACCTGCCCATTGTCATGCACCGCCAGGAAAGGGGCTGGAAGCGGATCAACCGGGCCCTCTCCTGGGGGACGCTGCTCATCCTCCTCTATTGCGCCCTCCATTGGATGTGGGTGGGGCTGGGGAGGATTACCTTCCAGGGGGCCTCCTTGTCCACCGGGGTTCCTGCCCTGGGGTGGTGCGTCGCCCTGCTGTCCCTGCTCCTGGGGGGGTGGGTCTGGCTTCAGGGCCGCCAGCCCACGGGGGAGGGGGTGGCTTGGCTCACCCTGGGGGTGCGCCTTGCCTGGATTGCCCTGGTGGTGCTGCCCAGCTTTTTGACCATGGGGGATCGGCAATATGCCGCCCGGAAACTGCTGGGGCAGATTCCCCGGGAGGAGGGACCCCTGGAGGGAGAGGCAGTACGGGTGCCGCCGGGAGAACCCCTCTATCTCCTCCCCCGTCAAAAGGCCTTCCCTGCGCAAATGTTCTATATGGACCACCGGGTGCTGCGACTGCGAAAAGGGGAGCCCCTGCCCGGAAAACCCCTCTATCTCATCGCCGGAAGGCAGCCCCTCTTCCCCGGATGGCGCTGGAAGAAACTCTCCGGCCCCGTGGATTTCCAGATGCACCGAAAACTGGAACCCTCCCCTCTTCTCCTTGACGGGAAAATGCTTCTGCCAAATTTCCCGGGACGCCACTATGTCCGACGGGAACTGACCCCCCAGGAATTTCCCCCCCACGCCCTGGAATATTACGAACCCCTGTGGATGAATCTCTACCAGGGGGATCCGGAACCCATGGATTGGTAGGGGCGAAAGGGCAGGCTTACGAGGGGGAGGAGTCGCCTTTGCCCTGGTGGATGACGCAGAGCATGGCCCCGATCACCACCAGAAAGCCCAGGGCTCCCTGCCAGGTGACCGGTTCCTGGAAGGCCAGGATGCCCAGGACCACGGCGGTAAGGGGTTCCAGGGCTCCCAAGATGGCGGTCTTGGTGGGGCCCACCAGGGCGATGGAGACGGCCAGCAGGGTGTAGGAAAGGAAGGAGGGAAGCAACGCCAGCCCCAGCAGATTCCCCCAGGCATTTCCCGAGGGGATTCCCTGGAGGCCTTCCTTGGCCAGGAGCATGGAGAGGAAGAAGAGGGGCAGGGAGAAGACCATGGCGTGGAAGGTGAGAGGGCCGGCGGCAAGCCCCTGCAACCGCCGGGATACCTTCAGTTCCACCATGTATAGGGCATAGCTCAAGGCGGAAAGGAGCACCAGGGACACCCCCCGCAGGGTGACCTGCCCCTCCCCGCCCAGGCATAGCAGGGCCACCCCGCCCAGGGCGGCCAGGCCGCCTGCCATGGTCCGCACCGGGCACTTCTCCCCGTAGAAGAGGAACATGGTGGCGGCCACCAGCGCGGGATAGACGAAAAGGATGGTCGCCCCAATGCCGGAGTGCATCTCCCGAAAGCCCATGAACCAGAAAAGGCCCGAGAAAAACAGCAAGACCCCGGCCAAGGCCAACGCAGGAAGCCTTTTCCGGGAAACCGCCAGGGGTTGCCGGGTGAGGCACAGGTACCCGCCCAGCAGGAGGGCGGCCAGGAAATAGCGGTAGAACAGGACGGCGCCAGGGGTCATCCCTTCCTGGAAAAGGCGCTTCCCAAAGAGGGGGTTGGTGCCATAGGCCACCGCGGAGAGAATGCCGCTGGCATATCCTTTGACAAGACGGGAATCCATGGACGGAAGAAAAGCAGAGAACCGGAGGGCGGGAAAACAGGCCGCCTAATGTAATGCGTGCCTCCCCTTCCCCTTCTCCCTGGGAAAGCCACAGAGAGCCCCTCTGGGGCGGGGCGGAAGAGGCACGATTTCTCCCGGTTTTCCGCTCCCTCTTGGAAAAGGGGCAGGGAGAAGGGGTGTCCCAGGGGTGGAAGAGCATGCCCGGGCAGGGTGGCAGGGTTTCCTGGGGGGGAGAATCACGTGGCAGGGCGGGGCATCCGGGGGCAAAGGACGGAAGGCCAGGAGGGGGAAGGGATGATTGGGGATGGGATGGACCAGAATGATGGCCTCCAGTCGACGCGTATTGGGGCATTCCCTCGGGGCGGCGAGGACGGCGTTGGCCACATTTTCGCCACTGGCCGCCAGGAGGCGGGGGAGAGGAGCTTCCTCATCGTGGAGAAATTGGTTGATGGTTTCTTGCAGGAGGGGGAGGCATTCTGTGTCTCCGGGGATTTGGAGATGTTGGATGGCGTATCCTTGGTGTGCCAGGGGGGGGGGAGTTCCGTGCGCAGGTGGCCGGCGGTGTGGGAAGAGAAGAAGAGGCGTCGTCCCCTGGGGGGCTTTCGGGGGAGGAGGGTTCCATTCCCGGTGTGGTGGACTTCCAGGGTGGGTTCCTTCCAGTGGTGGGGATGGCATAGGCGGCAGAGGCGTCCGGTGATGTGGAGGGCGAGGCAGAAGGCGGTGGCCAGGAGAGGGGGGAGGAGCAGAAGGAGCCAGGTTCCTTTTCGGGGACGGAGATGGTGTGTATGGCAAAGCCAGGGGAGTCTGAAGAGGAGAAGCAGGGCGGTGGCCATGAGGAGGAGTTGGACGGGGAGGAGGGGGGAGAAGTTGGTGAATTGGTTGGCCACAAGGAAGGAGAACCAGACGGCGCCGGCATGCAGGCAGAGGGAGTCTTGGAACTTGCGCCATGCAAGAAGGGCGAGGAGCAGGAGGGTGAAGGCGAGGAGGGAGACACTCCAGAGCCAGGGCATCCCCTTTTGGGCGGTGTCCAGGGTGCTGTTGAGCAAGGAGGTGTAGGCGTAGCGACGATCCAGGGGCTGGTAGTAGGTGGAGTAGAGGAAACCCGGATTTTCTCCTTCCAGAGGATAGCCTTTCCAGGGACACTCTGACGTGAGGATGGCCCCGCCCCGCCAAAGCCATGGGCGGTTGAGGATGGAGCGATCCTGGAAGTCGGCCGTCTTTGCCCGGCGACTTCCCCCGGCGACTTCCCCCGGCG
>JAEDNB010000155.1 GCA_016302725.1 Lentisphaeria bacterium | reverse complement strand
GACGACGACTGCCTACGGGACGCGAAAAGGCCAGGGACGCACCCGACCCTGGCGGAAGGGAAGGCGCCCTGGCCTGTCCAGGTGCCTGGCCGGCAGAGCTTCCCTCCCCCTGGACGAGCCGCTCCCGGCGGGGGGGCGTCAGGGCATTTTCACATCTGACGCATCAACCCCACGACAGTTCCCTGGACCTGGAGCTGGTCCAGGTCCACAAAGCGGGAATGGAATTCGGGGTTTGCGGGGCGCAATTCCCACTTTCCATCGGTGAGGAAGATGTATTTCACCGTGACTGCGTCATCCAGGCAGGCAATGACCACGTCCCCGATTCTCACCTTGTCGGTCTTCTGGGCGATAAGCAGGTCTCCGTCCAGGATACCGGCGTCCCTCATGCTTTCCCCCTGGACGCGAACGGCAAAGAGGGGGTCTCCGGGGACATAGCGTGAGGAGACCAGCGTGGGGTCGAGGGTGAGGTATCGCTCCACCTCTTCCTCCACCTCTCCGGGGATGCCGGCGGAGATGCGTCCCAGCAGCGGGATGGAGAGATTCATGGAGAAGTGGTGGAGTTTTCGGCTTGTTCCGGGGAGGGCGATGCTCCTGGCCTTGGAGGTGCGGGTCAGCATCCCCTTCTTTTGCAGGGCCTTGACATGGGCGAAGGCGGTGGCGGCCGTCACCTGGAAATGGCTGCTGATTTCATTGATGGTGGGGGCCATGCCCTGTTCCTGGCCATATTTCTCGATGAAATCCAGGATTTGCTGTTGTTTGTCCGTTATGCCTTTCATGATGGGGATTCTCCTATTTTCCGTCTGCAAGGCCGCGGGGGGAGGGGGGACGGGGAACTCACGTGACCTTCGGCAGGCGCCGTATCCGCCGCCCCCGGAGAGGGCGGCCACAGGGAGAATCTATATGCTTACTTTGATTTGTCAAATAGATATTCGCCTAATTTTTCCCAAACCCTCCTTCTTTTTCCCTTGGGGAATTACGGGCAAAGGGGGGGCCTGCGCCCTGCCTCCGCCCCTTGCGCCCGGTCGCCGAGGCCGCCTCTTTCCCGAGCGCCCTGCCTCCGGCCTGGAGGGAGTCTGGTCACGCCAGGCCGGAGGCTTCCCGGTATTGCTGGAAGGAGAGGACCTTGACGCCCTCCCCTTGGAGGGTTTCCATGTCCTCCCGGAATCCCTGGGCGCTGCGGTTCACCCAGGGGTGGGCGATTTCGGGCACCCCATGGTAGAGGATGGCCACGGGGGTTTCCGCGGTGCACATCTCCAGCATTTTCTGGAGGAGCCCGGGGGTCTTGTCGTGGATGCAGGCGGCAGGGAACCTCATCCAGTCGTCCCTTCCGGGATGGAAGGGGGCGTCCTGGACGCTTCTGGCGCAGAGATAGCCGTGCGCCTTCAGGGCCTCCACCACCTGGGGCGTATGGGTTCCGCAAGGATAGGCGAAGGTGCGGGGGCGGGGGCATCCCGCCGCCAGGATGTACTCCTCCATCCGGGTGGTGTCCCGGAGGAATTCCTCCGGGGTGACCTGTTCCGCCCGGCTATGGCCCCAGGTATGGTTTCCCACCTCGAAGCCCATTTCCCACAATTCCCGGAGGGCAGGTCCGTCCAGGAGGGCGCCGGGGTTCTGTTCCCGCCAGGCGGCATTCCAGCGGCAGGGGAAGAAGGTAGCCCCGAAGCCGAGCTCCCGCAAAAGGGGCGCCACGTAGTGGCGCTGGTTGACCACTGCGTCGTCGAAACTCAAGATGATAATCCGTTCCATGGAGGCCGTGTCCTGCTTGTGTGCGCGATGGGATGGAAGGGGGGTGGCTAGGAGCGTTCCTTGCCCTCGAAGGGGGCGACATCTTCCAGGGAGACCGCATTTTCCAGGGGCAGTCCCTGGCGGTAGCGGAGGAATTCCTGGAAGGCGGCCTCCCCCAGGCGGTGGGTCTCCTGCCCCAGGGAGCCGGCCAGATGGCTGGAGAGGCGGACATTGGGCAGGCGATACAGGGGGGAGGAGTCCCCGGGGGGTTCCGGGAAGGTGACATCCAGGAGGGCGGTGAGGTCGGGGCGTTCCGCCAGGACCTGCGCCAGCCCCGCCTCATCCACCTGCGCCCCCCGCCCTGTGTTGATGAAGGTGGCATAGGGCCGCATGGCCTGGAAGAGCCCGCCGTCCAGGAGGTTTTCCGTCCCCGGCAGGTCAGGGAGGTGGTTGCTGACCACATAGGCCTTCTGGAAGAGGGGAAGCAGGGCCTGCCGGTCGCGGGCCTGGGCAGTGGGCACCTGCAGCACCTGGACGGAAAGGGTGCGCTCCAGCATCCCCCGCAGGCAGGTGGCCACCGCGCCATCCCCCACAAGGCCCACGATCTCCCCGTAGGCCCCGGGGCCGCCGGGAATGCGGTGGAAGCCCCCACGGCTCCGGAAGGCCGCCTCGTCCTGGAAGTAGTTCTTCAGGGAGAGGATGATCTGGGCCAGCGCAAACTCGGCCACGGGGACCCCATTCGCACGCCAGGCACTGGAAAGGAGGATTCCACGCTCCAGCAGGGGACGGGCAAAGGCATGGACGGCGCCCGCCGCGTAGAAGACCGCCTTCAGGTTCGGCAATGCCTCCAACTGCAGGGGGGTCAGCCGGGGCATTCCCCAGGTGGAAAAGGCGACCTCCGCCTCGCGGCAACAGGGGCAGGCGACCACCTGCTCCCCATTCATCGGTTCAGGGGAGACCAGGGAGACCTCGGCAGCCATGCGCTCCCGCAACTCGGGGGAAAAGACGCGGCGGAACTCTGCCGGGCGTTCACTGAGGAAAATGGCTTTCATGGAAGGGGGAAAGGAAAGGGTCGGCAGGTGGGGCGGCACCCAGGCTTCCCGCCGCCCCTGGAGTGCCCTTGGGATTTGCCATTTCCTGGCGCCACGTGGGAGAGGCGGAAGCCCTCCTCCTTGGGTATTGCCTCAGCCCTGGGCGTTTCCGGGGCCGGCAAGGTATTCCAGGCAGGACTCCACGTTTTTGACCAGGGCGGGGACCTGGAAGGCCTCGGGGGAATGGCCTGGGAGGAAATGGAGCTGCCGTCCTCCCCAGGGGGTGGGGGCGATGGCGCACTGGGGGAAGCATCCCTCGGGGACTTGTGTTTCCAGGAGGACTTCCAGGGGCGGCCTCTGGGCGAGCCCCGCGTAGATTTCATCCTGGGGAAGGGACATTTCCTGGAGAAGGGCGGCCAGGGGGTGCCGGCTTTTCGCGAGGGTCACCCTGTAGGGATGGAGGGGGTGGAAACTGGGAGGCAGGCCATCCGGGTCTTCGGGGCGGACCCATCGCAGCGCCATGGCCTGGCGCCACCAATCCCACTGGCTGAAGGCCGCGCTGCCTCCATGGAGGAGGAGGAGGTTTCCGCCCCCCTCGCACCAGCGGCGTACCGCCTGGCTGGCCTTCCCGCCGGGATGGGGCTGCCCGCAACTGCCGCCAATCATGTTCAGGACCAGGAGGTCGCACCCCACCAGCCACTCTCCCCGGGAAAGGGCCTCCCACTCCTCCTCATGGAAGGCCATGCGGCCTCGCCAGGCGGGGGAAAGGCGCTGGTAGAGGCTGGCGCCCGGGCGCGCCCCATAATGTCGGTCGGCAAAGAAGTGAATCATGGCAGAAGGGGGCGGGAAGTCCGCCCCGGCTCCCCGAGGGGAACGGGGGCGGCGGCGCCAGGGAAGCCCCCACGGACGCGGACTCCCCGGTTGCGGCGGGGGGCACTATTCCCACTCGATGGTGGCGGGAGGCTTGGGAGTGCAGTCGAACACCACCCGGGAAATGCCCTCCACCTCCTGGGGAATGCGGCAGGCCACCTTCTCCAGAAGGTCCCAGGGCAGATGGACCACCTGGGCGGTGACGGCGTCGCTGGTCTGGATGGCCCGCAGGGCAATGGTGTATCCATATCTCCGCTGCCCCTCGTGCATGCCCACGGACTTCACGGGCAGGAAGGCGGCAAAGGCCTGCCAGGTCTTGGCATACCACCCGGAGGCACGGAGTTCCTCGGTGAAGATGGCGTCGGCCTCCCGCAGCATCCGCAGATACTCCCGCCGGACCTCCCCCACGCAGCGCACCCCCAGGGAGGGGCCCGGGAAGGGCTGGCGGTCAATCATCACCGGGGGGAGCCCCAGGAGGCGCCCCACCTCCCGCACCTCGTCCTTGAAGAGCCTGGCCAGGGGTTCCACCAGTTGGAAATCCATCTTTTCCGGCAGGCCGCCCACGTTGTGGTGGCTTTTGATGACCCCCTTGGGATCCCCGTCCAGGGGGATGCTCTCCAGGAAATCGGGATAGATGGAACCCTGCCCCAGGAAGGGGGCGTCCACCTTGGCCGCCGCCTCGGCAAAGACCTGGATGAACTCCGCCCCGATGATCTTCCGCTTCCTTTCGGGTTCCGTGACGCCCAGGAGCTTGTCCAGGAAGCGGTCGGAGGCGTCCACATAGACCAGGTTCATGTCAAAGGCGTCCCGGAAGACGCTCTGGACCTGTTCAGGCTCCCCCAGGCGCAGAAGCCCGTGGTTCACGAAGACGCAGGTGAGCTGCTTTCCGATGGCACGGTGAATCAGGGCGGCGGCCACGGAGGAGTCGACGCCCCCCGAGAGCCCCAGCACCACCTTCTTGTCGCCCACCTGCTGCCGCACCTCCTGGACCGCCTCCTCCAGGAAGGCCTCCATCCGCCAGAGCCCCTGGCAGCCGCATTCCTCCCGGCAGAAGGCCAGGGCCGCCTGGGCGTCCAGGGAGCCATCCTCCAGGCAGAGGATGGGCACCCCCGCCTTCTGGAAGGCTTCCTTTTCCCGGGGATGCTCCTGCGCCCGGGGGTCCCGGCAGAGGATGAGGCCGACGGGCTCCTCCTGCATCACCCTGGCGAGGGGGGTGGTCCAGGGCATGACCATGGTATAGATGTGGTTGGCGCGGATAGCTCGGGCGAGCTGCTGGATGTCAGGGCATCCGAAATTCAGGAGAATGACAGTCTGCGGGGTCTTTTTGATCATGGCAAACAGGTTGTGCAGGGGGAGTGGGGGAAAAAGGGAGGGGAGACGGGCGGGGGCTTTTCCTCCCCGCCCCCTCCCCGCGCATGGGGAGGAGGG
>JAEDNB010000154.1 GCA_016302725.1 Lentisphaeria bacterium | reverse complement strand
AGAATGGGCCATGCTGGCATGGCCCATTCTCTCCGTGTTCTCCGTGCCGCCCGCCCGCCGGGCGGTTTCCGTGCTCTCTGTGTTAAACACCCCGTGTTCTTCGTGTTCCCCCTCCCCGTGCTCTCCGTGTTTAAGCAACGGTGCCTAGAGGGGGACGCCCAGGGTCTTTCCTTCCCAGGAGGCGGGGGCATTGGCGGGGAGGTCGCTCTCGGGGTTGGTCTGGATGCCGACACATCCAGCGGCGGCCAGGGCCAGGAATCCGGCGAGGAGAAGGAGGAGCGCCTTGCTGGTCATAAGGGTAGGCCCTTTCCTAGAAGAGATAGAGGGTCTTCAGGGTGAGCAGCTGGATGACCACGGTGGCGGCCAGGAGGATGGCGGAGCCGATGACGGCAAAGTCGCCCAAGGTCATCTTGGCCTTGGGGCCGGCGGGGGCCTTCTTCTTGGGAGCGGGAGCGGGGGCCGCGCTGTTGTCGGGCTTGGCGGCGTTGGGGTCTTTCTTTCCGAACATAGTATTCTCTCTCCCGCAGTTTTAGTCGTTTTGGTTCAGGACGGACTGGAGGGTCTCGCTGGCCAGGAGGAGGGTGTCTCCCGCCTGGATGTCGGTGGCCTTCCCCTCTTCCACAACGGCAAGGGAGTTGTGGGGGCTGACCTCGGTGATGCGGACGATGCCCAGGAACTTGTCGCCCCGGCGGACGCTGAAGCGGAGTCCGGGGATCACCTCTCCGTGGGTCAGGTTGGTGAGCACGTGTCCGTACTGTCCGTTGGCGACCAGGACCTTGCCGGTGAGGTCCTCCCTCACCTGGGACCTGTCGGTGATGGCGTCGGGGCAGAACTTTCCGGTGGGGGTGATGTTGCCCATGATGGCGCGGAGGGCGGACTCGCTGGTGTTGTAGTTGTCCTGCCACTTCCTGGCATTGGCGTTGGCCTGGGCCAGTTGGTCTTCCAGTTCGGCCTTTTCACCCTCCAGGACATTGATGCGGGCCAGCTGGGTTTTCAGCTGGGCGATGTCGGCCTGGAACTTTTCCACGGCCCCCTTGAGGTTTGCGGTCTCGGTTTCGGAGAGGCCCCGGGTCCCCAGGGAGGAGGCGGTGGCGGGGCCCCTCCATTCCACGCCGTCCAGGGCGATGCCGCGCAGGGCGTTGTTGAGGCTCTTCACGGTGTTCACCAGGAGGCTGTAGTTGCTGCGGAGGTTCTGGAGGTTCTTGGCGGCTTCCCGGAAGGCCTGTTCGTCGCCGCTGCCGAAGGAGCCGTCGTTGGTGATCTCTCCGGCGTACTTGTTCCGGACTTCCAGGGAGTAGAGGAGGGTGTTGATCTTCTGCTGGAGGTTGCGGTCCCTGGCGGCGCGGGCGCGGACATAGGCGATGAATCCGTCCATCCCGTTTTCATATTCCATCACGCTGTTGAGGACATCGGCATTGGGGGCCTTTCCCGGGGGGACGTCCAGGGGCTTGGCGATTTTCTCCACCAGGGCTTCCACCAGGGCTTCCCGCTGGCGGATGATTTTCTCGGCCAGATCCTTGAGGGGGGCGACGGCGTCGGAGGTGGCGCCCTCCAGTCCCTTGGTGGCGGGCCATCCCAGGGAGCCCTCCTCCTTTCCGTCCTCGAAGGAGTAGGTGACCTGGGAAGCCACGCCGCTGCCGGAGTCCAGGGACTGGGAGAGGGCGCTGACGGCATCGGCCAGTTCCTGGTAGCGCCTGGCATGCGCCTGCGCCTGCTTCAGGGAAAAGACGGCAAACGTGACGGCGGCGATGGCCAGAACCAGGGCGGCGACGCCGATGATCTTCCCGTTTTTGCTCATGGGATGAGGATTCTCCTTAAGGGGGTGTTTCGTTTCTGCCGTCGGGGTCCTGGGCGGGGCGCCGGGCAGGAATCGGGTACGGGGCGAGAGGAAATTTGTAAACAAGGAAAGTTAGCCATTCCCCGGCCAATTTCAAGTCCTCGGGGCCACTTTTTTCCCGTTTGCTTGGGAAGTCATTGGGGGGCAAGAGGTTTTTGTGTGGGTGGCGGGGTGGGTCCGCCGGCCAGCCACTGGGCCATTTGGAGGGTTTGGATTTCCTGTTCCTGGGTCTTGGGGTTGCATTCCAGGTTGAGCGCCCCCTGGAAATGGATATCCTGGAGGGCCTGGCGGAAATCGTTCCAGTCGATGACGCCCTCCCCCGGGGGGAGGTGGGAATCGTGGTGTCCGTCGTTGTCGTGGACATGGAGGCATTGGAGGAGCCGGGGTCCGATGAGTCGGACGGCGTCTCCTGGGGGGAATCCGCGCATGGCGCAGTGTCCGGTGTCCAGGCAGACCTTGAGATTGGGGAGGTCCATGTCTTCCACGAGATTTCGGACGGACTCCGGGGTGGAGAGGGGGAAGTGGTCGTGGGGGAGGTTTTCCAGGCAGAGGGTGACGTTGTAGAAGCGTGCGTAGTCGGCGGCCTTCCCCAGGAAACCCATGTTGATGCCCAGGACGGCGTCGGGGTCCTGTGCGGGGTCGTTTCCGAAGGGGAGGAGGGGGTGGATGGCCAGGAGGTGGCACCCCAGGGCCTGGCATCCCTTGAGTGCCTTGTGGACCTCTTCGAAGTGGCGTTGGCGTGCCTCGGGGGTGCCGCCGGTGGGGCCTCCCTGCATGGGGGCGTGGGCCTGGGCGATTTGGAGGCCCTGCTGCCGGAGGAAGTCGCCGGTGTTCTTCACCAGGGCCAGGAACTGGGGTTCGGGGAGTTTCCAGAGGGCGGTGTCCGTGTGGGCCAGGGCCTGGAAATCCACGGCCTGGTAGCCCTGTGCCTTCATGCGGAGGACGCGGTCCGGGTAGTTTTCAGGGGTGGGGTAGGCGTTGTCGACGATGCTGACGAGCATGGGGCGGGGTTGGGTTGGGGGTCAGACCCGTGTGGGGTGTCTAGGGAGTCCCTTGAGGTGGGCGGTCTGGTTCCAGGCGACCAGTTCCCAGGCCTTTTCCCGGGGGTGGAAATGGAGGATGGAGACGGAGGCGTTGTCGGGGAGGGGGATCCGGTTCTCCGGGAAGAGGCGTCCGGTGGCCAGTTGGAAGATTTTCCCCAAGGCGGCGCCGTGGGTGACCAGGAGGACCTGTTCGCCGGGGCGGTGGAGGCTTGCCAGGCGTCCCATGCATTCCCAGAGGCGTTCCCGGAATTGCCGGGGGCTTTCGCCGCCGGGGACGGGCACCTCCTCCTGGGGTTCAAGGCGGAAGGCGTGGAAGATTTCCGGGCGGTGTTCCTGGAGTTCCTGGCTGGGGCGCCCCTCCCATTTTCCCAGGGCCCATTCCCGCAGTCCGGTTTCGGGCTGCAGGGTCACCTTGCGGTGTCCGGCGGCCAGGATGACCCTGGCGGTGTCCAGCGCCCTGGGGAGGTCGCTGGCGTGGCAGGCGTCCAGGGGGATGCGGTAGAAGGCTTCGGCGAGGGCGGCGGCCTGCTGGAGGCCGACGCGGTTCAGCTCCCCCTCCCCCTGTCCCTGGAGGATCCCCTCCTGGTTTTCCCGGGTCTCTCCGTGGCGGACCAGGTAGAATCGGATGGCGTCCTTGTTCACGGGAAGTGTGTCCATGGGGGTTTTCCGGTGGGATAGACGTTGTATCCCAGGTTGAAGAGGGCTTGGTGGGGGAGGCAGTTCCGTCCGTCGAAGAGGAAGGCGGGCTTTTGGAGGGAGTCCAGGATTCTCCGGTAGTCCAGGCGCTGGAAATCCGGCCAGTCGGTGAGGAGGACGACGGCGTGTGCATCCTGGCATGCCAGGTAGGGGTCCGGGGTGTAGGAGACATTTCCGTCGGCGTCGCCCAGTTCCTGCCGTGCGTTGTCCAGTGCCCTGGGGTCGCAGATGGCGAGGGAGGCCCGTTCCGCCAGGAGCTGTCGGCAGACGGCCAGGGCGGGGGTGTCCCGGGTGTCGCCGGTGTTTGCCTTGAAGGCAAACCCCAGGATGGCCACCTTTTTTTCGGTGACGGTGTTGAACATGGCCTCCAGCATTTTTTCCACGAAGCGGCGTGCCTGGTAGTCGTTGATGTCGACCACGCTTTCCCAGTATCGGGCCACCTCGGGGAGTCCGTAGTGTTCGCAGAGGTAGACCAGGTTGAGGATGTCCTTCCGGAAGCAGGAGCCCCCGAAGCCGATGCCTGCCCGGAGGAACTTGGGGCCGATGCGGGAATCCATGCCGATGGCCTGGGAGACCTGGTCCACGTCCGCCCCCGTCCTTTCGCAGAGGGCGGAGATGGAGTTGATGGAGGAGATGCGCTGTGCCAGGAAGGCATTGGCCACCAGTTTGGTCAGCTCGCTGGACCACAGGCTGGTGGTGATGATCTTCTCCCGGGGCACCCAGTGGGTGTAGATGCGGGCGACGGCCTCCACCGCCTCCTGGCCCTCGGGGTCGTCCGTGCCCCCGATGAGGACGCGCTCGGGGTCGTCCAAATCCTGGATGGCCGTGCCCTCCGCCAGGAACTCCGGATTGGAGACGATTTGGAAGCGGAGGCCCTTGGCATTGGCCTGGAGGACGCGGGAGAGGGCCTGGGCGGTGCGGACGGGCAGGGTGCTTTTCTCCACCACGATCTTTCCGTCCTGGGCGTATTCCACGATTTGGCGTGCGGTGCGTTCCACGAACTGGAGGTCGGAGGCCCGTCCGGCGCCGCTGCCGAAGGTCTTGGTGGGGGTGTTGACGGAGACGAAGATGATGTCGGCCTCCCGGACTCCCTTGGGGATGTCGGTGGAGTAGAAGAGGTTTCTGCCCCGGCATCGGGCCACGACCTGGTCGAGTCCGGGTTCATAGATGGGGAGTCGTGGGGAGTTCCAGGCGTCGATGCGCCGGGCGTCGATGTCCACCACGGTAATCCGGTATTCCGGGCAGTGGTCGGCGATGACGGCCATGGTGGGGCCTCCGACGTAGCCGGCCCCGATGCAGAGGATGTTCCGGATTTCCTTCATGGCGGCGTGTCCGCGTCTGTGGGCTAGGGGGTGGCGGGGGTGGTCTGCGGGGGGCGGCTCTGGATGGTTCCCTGGGTATCGCCCTGGGGGGTGCGCCAGGCTTCCGCCTTGATGGGGCCGTAGGGGGTGGCGATGGTGCTGGCGAGGTAGTGGATGTCCTTGGGGAGGCTGGGGCGGAAGAAGAAGGTGCGGTAACCTGGGGAGGCGGGGGTGATGCCCAGGGCGACGGCCCGGAGATACCAGGAGGGGAGGCTGGACCAGCCGTGGCAGAGGGAGCCGGCGAA
>JAEDNB010000153.1 GCA_016302725.1 Lentisphaeria bacterium | reverse complement strand
CAGGAACTGGAAAAGCAGAAAGCGTCCCTGGAGCAGGCCCGGAAGATGGTGGACCAGGAGGAGGACATCATGGGCGGCATCCAGGAAAGCCAAATGGAAAAGGAGATTTCCCAGGCACCCGTCCTTCAGCCCGGGGAACGGGTGCGCGCCACCCTGTCGGGCATCATTGTGCCCCTTGGTCCCAATGCCAATGAGGAAACCACCCACGCCCTTTGCCGGAAGGAGAATGGCCGGTATGTCCCCGAGGCCTACCTTCGGGCGGAGCGCTTCTCCCTGAAGGACTGGGAGGGGCAGGTAGTGGAGGTCAGCGGCCTGCAGGAGCGGAAGCGCGGCTGGAGCCGTCCCCTGCTTGTCGTCTCCGGCATTGTCCTGAAATAGCCCTTCGCCCTCTTTGTGCGCGGGGGGTGTCCCCGGAAAGCCCCCGGGTTCCCTTTCCCTGCGCCCCGTCCGCTCCCCGGCCTCGGCTTTTTCCTGCCGGCGCCGGGTGCTTCCCCGTCTTTTCCCATTGGGGGTGCTTTGCCTGTGGCCGAGTCCCTCCCCCCGTTTTCCCGCCCATCCCCCTACCTTACTTCCCCATGCGCATTTTTGTTGCCGGCGGCGCCGGATACATTGGCAGCTGCACCACGGAATACCTTCTGGACCAAGGCCATCAGGTCACGGTCTTTGACGCCCTCCTCAACGGACACCGCGCGGCGGTGGATCCCCGCGCGGATTTCATCCAGGGGAACCTGGAGGACCTGGACGGACTCCAGAGGGCCATGGACCAGGCACGCCCCGAGGGCGTCATCCATTTCGCCGCCTTCATCGAAGTGGGGGAATCCATGAAGGATCCCCTGAAATACTTCAACAACAACGTGGCCAACGCCATCCATCTCTGCCAGGCGGCCACGGACCACAACGTGCACAAACTCGTCTTCTCCTCCACCGCAGCCGTCTACGGAATGACGGAGCATTTCCCCATCCGCGAAGAGGAACCCAAGTCCCCCATCAACCCCTACGGCGAATCCAAGCTGATGTTCGAGCGGATCCTGGCCTGGCAACACCAGCTCAAGGGCCTCCCCTACACCGCCCTGCGCTACTTCAACGCCGCCGGCGCCACCAGGCTCCACGGGGAAGACCACCATCCGGAAACCCACCTCATCCCCCTCATCATCCAGGCCGCCAGGGGGGAACGAAAGGCCATCTCCATCTTCGGGGAAGACTACGACACCCCGGACGGCACCTGCATCCGGGACTACATCCACGTGCTGGACCTGGCCCAGGCCCATCTCCTGGCCCTCCAATCCGATTTCGTCGGCGCCCTGAACCTGGGCACCGGCGGCGGCTCCTCCGTACGCCAAGTCATCGACACGGTGAAGAAGGTGGCCGGACACGATTTCCCCGTGGAAGTGGCCCCCCGGCGGCCCGGCGACCCCGCCCGCCTCATCGCCGACTCCACCGCCGCCAGGAAAATCCTGGGCTGGAACCCCCAATACCAGGACCTGGAGACCATCGTCCGCTCCGCCTGGGACTGGAAACAGGCCCATCCCCTGGGCTACAACGACCGCTGATTCCCCCGCCCCGCCAGACATGCCACGGCGCCTTCTCTCCCTCGCCTTCCGGGCCCTCTGCCTGAGCCTCGCCTTCGCCCTGCTGGCAAGGATGCTGGGAAGCCAGGACCTGGACAGCCTGCGACGCGCCAGGGAGACCGGGCGGCTCCTGCCCTGCCTGGCAGCCCTCTTCCTCTACTTGGCGGTGCAATTCCTGGGCGCCTGGAGATGGGGCCTCCTCCTGAAGGCCCAGGGATTCCCCCTCCCCTTCTGGCAGGCCCTCCGCCTGACCCTGGGAGGCAATTTCTTCAGCCTGGTCATCCCCGGCGGCGTGTCGGGAGACCTGGTAAAGGTAGGGGCGGCCACCGCCGCCCACCCCGGAAAGGCCCCGGAACTGGCCCTGGCGGACCTGCTGGACAGGGCCATCGGGTTGACGGGGCTCTTCTGGGCGGGCCTGCTCTCCCTGTGCCTCCCCTGGGGGGACGCAGGAGCCAGGCTCCGGGAGGCCTCCCCCGCCCTCCTGAAGGCAGGGCTGGGCGTCTTCCTCCTGGGAGCCGCCGGCAGCCTCCTCTTCTTCCTGGGGTGGCTCCTCTGGCCGGCACGCCTCCAGGACGGCAACTCCCCTCCCCCGGGAAAAGCACCGCGACTCCCCTTTCTCCGGCGTCCCCTGAAACGCCTGGGCGCAGCCCTGGCCCCCTACCGGGGAAATCCCCTTGTGCTGGGCAAGGCCCTGGCCCTCTCCATCCTCATCCATCTCCTGCTGGGCATCGAGTTCCTCCTCCTGGGAAGGGCCCTGGGGGAATCCTTCCTGGACGCCCCCGCCTACCTCCTCTCCACCCAGTTGGCCAACGCCACGGCCCTGCTTCCCATCACCCCCGGAGGCGTGGGGGTCAGGGACACCGTGGCCCAAAGCCTCCTCCTCGCCTTCGGCGCCACCCCGCCGGAAAGCGCCACCCTCATCCCTCTTCTCCACACCCTCATCCTAACCTTCTGGGGACTGAAAGGCGGCTTCCTCTATGCCCTTACCCCGGCCCCTTCCCGCCCCCCAACCACAGGACCCCATCCATGAAACACACCCCCATCAAGGCGGCACTCCAATGCCGCGACTTCGGAAGCACCCTCACCGTCGCGGGATGGGTGCGCACCCGGCGGGATTCCAAGGCAGGACTCTCCTTCGTGGAACTCAACGACGGCTCCAGCACCCGGAACCTCCAGATTGTCGCCCCAAAGGAACTGCCCAACTACCAAAGCCAGGTCCAAAAACTCTATCCTGGATGCGCCATCACCGTCACCGGCTCCCTGGTGGAAAGCCCCGCCGCCGGACAGGCGGTGGAACTCCATGCCCGGGAAGTGACCCTCCTGGGAGAGTGCGACCCCATGAAATATCCCCTCAGCAAGGGCCGAATCTCCTTTGAACGACTGCGGGAAGTGGCCCACTTGAGGCCCAGGACCAATACCTTCGGATGCGTGGCCCGGGTGCGCAACTGCCTGGCCATGGCCACACACCGCTTCTTCCAGGAACGGGGCTTCTACTACTTCAACGCCCCCATCTTCACCGCCAGCGACTGCGAAGGGGCCGGCGAAATGTTCCAGGTCACCACCCTCGACCTGAACAATCCCCCCAAAAATCCCGAGACGGGAAAGGTGGATTTCCAGCAGGATTTCTTCGGCAAGGCGGTGAACCTCACCGTCTCGGGACAACTGGAGGCCGAAACCCATGCCTGCGCCCTGGGAAGCGTCTATACCTTCGGCCCCACCTTCCGCGCCGAAAAGTCCAACACCACAAGGCACCTCTCCGAGTTCTGGATGATTGAGCCGGAAATCGCCTTCGCCGACCTCCAGGATGATGCGGATGTGGCGGAGGACTACCTCCGCGCCCTCTTCACCGCCGTGGTTCAGGAGTGCCCCGAGGAACTGGATTTCTTCGACCAGCGCATTGAAAAGGGACTCAAGGAACGGCTCGTCCGCCTCTCCACCGCAAAGTTCGCCCGCATCACCTACGATGAAGCCATCCAACTGCTGGAAAAGAACGCGGACGCCTTCGAGTTCAAGCCCTACTGGGGGGCGGACCTCCAGAGCGAACACGAACGCCACCTGGCCGAAAAGGTCTTCAACGGCCCCGTCACCGTCATGAACTACCCCAAGGAAATCAAGGCTTTCTATATGCGCCAGAACGACGACGGGAAGACCGTGGCGGCCATGGATGTGCTCCTGCCCGAAGTGGGGGAAATCATCGGCGGAAGCCAGCGCGAAGAACGCCTGGACCTCCTGGAGGCGCGAATCCGGGAACTGGGTATGGAACCCGAAAACTACTGGTGGTATCTCGACCTGCGACGGTTCGGCTCCGTCCCCCACTCCGGCTTCGGACTGGGCTTCGAACGCATGGTCCGCTTCTGCACGGGCATGGCCAATATCCGGGATGTCATCCCCTTCCCCCGAGCCCCCAGGGAAATCGAGTTCTAACCCCTCCCAACACCACACACACCCGAAATCCATGCGCCTCCTCCCCCCGTAGACTCCCCCGGGAGGCAAGGGAGGAGGAGGCAGAAAAGGTCCCGCTTCCCCAAAAGACGGCACTTGTCTGGTTTATACATCACAATTTACTAATTATCAGTATTTTATAATAAAAATACCAGTCTTTTCCTTCTTTTTCCCCTGTGGGAATGTCCCCTTTTTCCCCCTATGGAGGCTTGCCATGGCCTGCAGAAAACCCCTTGTCATCATCCTGCCCATCCTGGTTTGTTCCCTTCTAGGCTGGTTGTACTACCGGGCGCTCTGGGGGAAAGGGGGGGAGCCCCAGCCGGTGACGGAGCCCCCCCTGGAGGGCTGGGAAGAGACTGCCCCCGCCCCGGATTTCTTCCCGCCCCAGCCCCTGGAGGGAAAGGATTCCCCTGCGCCTTCCCTGCCAGGGGAACCGCTCCCCTCCCCGGAGCCTCTCCCGCCCCCCGCTCCCTTCTTCTATTCCGACAGCCAGTCCCTTAAGGAGGCCGCCTCCCTCCTCACGGAGAATCCCCTTTTGCGCGGCCTCCTGGCCAACCGCCACTTCGCCCGGGCATTCGTCCGGACGCTGGACGCCATGGCCCACGGGGAGCCTCCCTCCGCAGCCCTTCTTCCCGGGTTGCCGGTGGAACTCCCCCCCTTCCGTGCGGACCGCTCACCAGGCTATCTTGCGCCCTCCTCCTCCACCTCCCAGCGCCTCACCCCCTGGGTGGGAGCCCTCTGCGCCATCCCTCCCGAAAAAGCCGCCCAATGGCTCCATGCCGCCTCCCCCATCCTCCAGGAGGAACTCCTGAACCTGGGTGACTCCCAGGCGGATTTCCAGCAAACCCTCGTCCAGGCCATGGACCAAGTCCTCAACACCCCCCTCTTTGACTTCCCCCCGGAACTCCTGGAAACCGGACGCCCCGGGCACTACGACTACAAAGACCCCGTCTTCCAATCCCTGAATCCCCTCCAAAAGGCCTTGGTCCGAACTGGATATGAAAACTGTGGAAAACTGCGGGAGTATGCCGCAAGCCTGAAGGAAGCCTGGGAAAACCCATAACTTGCGGGGCGCCCTTCCCCCGAAGAGCATAAAATGCGCCAAGGGGACGACAAGGTGTATTCTTTGTGCGGGATTTCCTCGTCATAATACGATGGGGCGAAGGAAACCTCCCCGCCAGCCCCTGCCCCACCACTCCGCCGGAATGGCCTTGGACTG
>JAEDNB010000152.1 GCA_016302725.1 Lentisphaeria bacterium | reverse complement strand
ACACGCAGGGGGAAAAAAACAGAAAACCCCCGGCGGGGAAGGTTCCGCGCGGGGGTGTCAGCCAGTGTAATATTATGGTTTTCAGGGAGATGGGGATGGTAGTCCGAGGCGGGATCGAACCGCCGACCCTCTGCTTAGAAGGCAGATGCTCTATCCGACTGAGCTATCGGACCACCGGAATGGTTTTTGTGCTCTGGGTAAGATAAGCCGTGGCGGGTGGTTTTCAAGCGTAGGGGGAGGTGTGACAGGCTGTCGCGTGGGGGCGGGGGAGCGGGCGGCTTTTTTTGGCATGTGTCTTGCTTTTGCCTGGGTTGTTGGATTTCCTGCCTGGAGTCGTCCAGGGGATGGCGTGGGCGGGGAGTTTTTTGGGTGAGCCGGGGATTCCGGCGTTTTTCTTGTTGTCGAGAGTCATTTTGCATGACAGGAGGTATGAGATATGGACTTTGAGCAGTTTACGGTAAAGAGCCGTGAGGCGTTGAGCGTCGCCCAGGAGACGGCGGGCAAGTTTCACCACCAGGAATTGCAGGGGTTGCACCTGCTGTATGGGCTTTTGCGCCAGGAGAATGGGTTGGCCGGCTCCATTTTGGAGCGGATGAAGGTGAACGGGCAGGGGTTGCTTTCCCAGGTGGAGGAGGCCCTTGGTCGCCTTCCCCGGGTCTCCGGGGGGGAGGTGAAGGTGTATGTGGGCAGTGAGTTGGGTGCCATTCTGGCCCGTGCCGACAAGTTCCGGGAAGATTTCAAGGACCAGTTCATCAGCGTTGAGCACCTTCTGCTGGCGTTGGCTTCGGAGGAGGGGGAGGCCCGTCGCCTGCTTGCCGCCCAGGGGGTGGCGCAGACGGAACTCCTGAATGCCATCAAGGATGTGCGCGGGAGCCAGCGGGTCACCAGCGAGGATCCGGAGGCCACCTATGAGGCCTTGAGCAAGTATGGGCGGGACTTGACCCAGGCTGCCCGCCAGGGAAAGCTGGACCCGGTCATCGGGCGGGATGAGGAAATCCGCCGGGTGGTGCAGATTCTTTCCCGGCGGACGAAGAACAACCCGGTGCTCATTGGCGAGCCTGGGGTGGGCAAGACGGCCATCGTGGAGGGGCTTGCCGGGCGGATTGTCCAGGGGGATGTCCCCGAGGGGCTGAAGAACCGCCGTCTGATTGCCCTGGACATGGGGGCCTTGGTGGCGGGCGCAAAATTCCGCGGTGAGTTCGAGGAACGGCTGAAGGCGGTGTTGACGGAGGTTACCAAGTCAGAGGGGCAAATCATCCTCTTCATCGATGAACTGCATACCGTGGTGGGGGCCGGCGGCGGCAATGGCGCCATGGATGCCGGCAATATCCTGAAGCCCATGCTGGCCCGGGGCGAACTCCACTGCATCGGGGCGACCACCTTGGACGAATATCGGAAATACATTGAGAAGGACCCCGCCTTGGAGCGCCGCTTCCAGACCGTCCTGGTCCAGCCGCCCAGCGTGGAGGACACCATTTCCATCCTGCGCGGCCTGCGGGAACGCTACGAACTCCATCATGGGGTGACCATCCGGGATTCCGCCCTGGTCTCCGCCGCCGTCCTGGCGGACCGCTACATCACGGACCGGTTCCTGCCGGACAAGGCCATCGACCTGGTGGACGAGGCGGCGGCGCGGCTGCGCACGGAGATTGATTCCCGTCCTGCGGAGTTGGACGAGGCGGTGCGGCGCCGCACCCAGCTGGAGATTGAGCGCAGCGGCCTTTCCAAGGAGCATGACGAGGCCTCCCGGGAGCGCCTGGAGCGTGTGGAGAGCGAGTTGTCGGAGGTGCGTGAGAAGGCGTCCCGCCTGGAGAACCGGTGGAAGAAGGAGAAGGAATCCATTGGGGAGCTCCGGAAGGTGAAGGAGGCCTTGGAGTTGGCGAACCGCCAAGTGGAGGAGGCCATCCGGAAGGGGGATTTGGAGCAGGCTGGCAAACTGCGGTACGGGACCATTCCCGGCCTGGAGGCCCAGCGGAAATCCCTGGAGGAGGCCCATCGGGAATCCCAGGAAGGTCGCCTTCTGCGGGAAGAGGTGGACGAGGACGACGTGGCGGAGATCATCAGCCGTTGGACCCACATCCCCGTGTCCAAGTTGATGCAGGGGGAGCGGGAGAAATTGCTGCGCCTGCCGGAGGAACTGCACCGCCGTGTGGTGGGGCAGGACGAGGCGGTTTCCGCCGTGTCGGAGGCCATCCAGCGTGCCCGGGCGGGGCTTCAGGATCCCAGCCGCCCCATTGGGAGTTTCCTCTTCCTGGGTCCCACGGGCGTGGGCAAGACGGAGTTGGCGAAGACCCTGGCGGAGAATCTCTTCGACGACGAGCGCGCCATGGTGCGGATAGACATGAGCGAATACATGGAGAAGCACAGCGTCTCCCGTCTGGTGGGGGCTCCTCCCGGATACGTGGGATACGACGAAGGCGGCCAGTTGACGGAGGCGGTGCGCCGCCGTCCCTACAGCGTGGTCCTCTTTGACGAGGTGGAGAAGGCCCATCCTGACGTCTTCAACCTGCTTCTTCAGGTCCTGGACGATGGGCGCCTCACCGATTCCCAGGGGCGCATGGTGGATTTCCGGAATACGGTAATCATCATGACCAGCAACATTGGCTCCGGGGAGATTGTGGAGGCGGCCCAGGAGGACGGGGAGAAGGTCCGGGAGAAGGTGCTGAAACTCCTGAAGGAGTATTTCCGTCCCGAATTCCTGAACCGGCTGGACGACATCGTGGTCTTCCGCCGCCTGGAGGCCTCCCAGATAGGGGAGATTGTGAAACTCCAGTTGCAGGCATTGGGGAAGCGGCTGCAGGGCATGCGGATGCATCTGTCGGTCACGCCCGAGGCCATTGCGGCGCTGGCCAAGGAGGGATACGATCCCCTCTACGGGGCGCGCCCCCTGAAGCGTGTCATCATCCACCGTCTGGAGAATCCCATCTCCAGGCTTCTGCTCTCCGGCCAGGCCCATGAGGACCAGACAATCTGGGTGGACGCCCCCGGCAAAGAGGGCGACTACCGGATTGAAGTGCGGTAGGAGAGCTGGAAATCCGGGGGGAGTTTCCTGATTTCCCGGCACCGCACATTGCCGGGGGACACACCCCCCCCAAAAAAAAGGGCCGCGGACGGGAGGCATTGGCTTGCCTTCCTTTCGCGGCCCTTTCTGTTTTCCCTGGCGGGAGGCCGGGGAGTCAGGCAGGTCTACTTGTTGGGCTGGAGGACGGAGGAATCATAGTCCTCGGGGGCCTCGTATCCCAGGAGGTTCATAAGGGTGGCGGCGATGGAGGAGATGCCCAGGCCTTCCTTCAGCTCCTTCTTGTATTCCCCCTGGTACTGGGGGTCGTAGACGATGCAGGGGACGGGATTGAGGGAGTGGCTGGTCTTCACTTTGGGCTTGCCATTCTCGCCCATCTTGGGGGAGCCGTCCTTGGCGTGTTCCAGCATGTCGTCGGCGTTGCCGTGGTCGGCGGTGATGACCATCACGCCGCCCACGCGGTCGATGGCCTCCTTGAGTCGTCCGAGGCAGAGGTCGACGGCCTCCACGCCGATGCGGACAGCCGGGAAGGAGCCGGTGTGGCCCACCATGTCCCCGTTGGGGAAGTTGCAGCGCAGATGGCGGTATTTACCGCTTTCGATGGCTTCCAGGAGGGCGTCGGTGATTTCCGCCCCCTTCATCCAGGGGCGCTGCTCGAAGGGGACGATGTCGGAGGGCACCTCCAGGTACTTCTCCAGCTTTTCATCGATGTATCCGGACTTGTTCCCGTTGTAGAAATAGGTCACGTGGCCGTATTTCTGGGTTTCGGAGCAGGCGAAGGTGGTGATTCCGGTGGCGGCCAGATACTCCCCGCTGGTGCGGTCGATGGCGGGGGGGCTCACCAGGTAGCGGCTGGGGATGTGGAGGTCGCCGTCGTACTGCATCATGCCGGCGTAGCAGACCTTGGGGACGCGGACGCGGTCGAAGCGGGAGAACTCCTCGCCGCCCTCGAAGGCCTGGGAGATTTCAATGGCGCGGTCGCCGCGGAAATTGAAATAGACCACGGAGTCGCCATCCTGTATGGTCCCCACGGGCTTGCCCGCCGGGTCGGCGATGACAAAGGCCCCCAGGTCCTGGTCGATGGCGTGGGTCTCCTGGCGGAGGGTTTCGATGGCCGCCTGTGCGCTGGGGAAGGTGCGCCCCTCTCCCAGGACATGGGTCTTCCAGCCCCGCTCCACCATGGCCCAGTTGGCGTTGTACCGGTCCATGGTGATGAACATCCGCCCGCCGCCGGAGGCGATGCGGGCGTCGCAGCCCCGCTGGCGGAGCCCGGCGAGGAATTCCTCGAAGGGTAGCACATAGTCCAAGGCGCTGGTTTCCCCCACGTCACGTCCATCCAGGAGGATGTGGACGCGGATTTTATCGATGCCCTGGGCGGCTGCCTCCTCCATCATGGCCTTGAGGTGGTCGATGTGGGAGTGGACATTTCCATCGCTGAAGAGGCCGATGAAATGGAGGGTGGAGTGGTTTTTCTTCACATTTTCGGCCACCTCGGTCCATCCCTGGTCGGCGAACATCTTTTTGGAGGCGATGGAATTGGAGACCAGCTTTGCGCCTTGGTCGAAGACCCGTCCGGCGCCCATGGCGTTATGGCCCACTTCGGAGTTGCCCATGTCGGCGTCGGAGGGCAGCCCCACGGCCACGCCATGGGCCTTCAGCTTGGTGTTGGGGCAATTGGCGAGGAACCAGTCCAGATTGGGGGTGTAGGCGGCCTTGACGGCGTCTCCATCGGCGTATTTGCCGAATCCGACGCCGTCCATGATGACCAGGAGGACGGGGCCTTTGCGCCCGGGGAACCAGGGGGCCTTTTTCAATGCGTCAACCATAATTGGTGGGGTATCCTGCTGTTGGGGGGTGAGAGGGGGTGGGGGATTCCCCGGCCTGTGCCAGGGGGGAGGGCTTCCGGGGAATCCTGTTTGGGAGGGGGGTCAGTATCCCAGGGCCTTTTGGAGTTCCGCCTGGAACTCCTGGATGTCCCGCTGGTCGGGCTGGGAGGAGCCTTCGTCGGCATTGAAGCCCAGCCTGCCATAGGCGTCCACATACCATTCTCCGGAGGCGCCGGAGCCGAATTTGACGGTCCCGGAGAGGCTGGCGCCGGGGCGGACGACCTTGCTGATTTCCACGGTGGTTGTTCCCCTGGGGGTGTTGTCTGCCCCGTCGGCGGCGGGGGGAGGAGTGGCGGGGGGCAGGGGGCTTTCCTCCTCCTCCTGGGGCCATGCCTCCT
>JAEDNB010000151.1 GCA_016302725.1 Lentisphaeria bacterium | reverse complement strand
AGAATGCTATTTTAGGATTCCATTGTCAAAGAGCAAAAATTCGCCAAACACGAGGGCCGGGTTCATCCCGGCCGGGAACCCCCGGGATGGCGGGATGGGGAGCGGGGAACCCAATTTACCCCAATTTATCTCGCGCGCGTGCGCGCATACATATCGCCCCCCCCATTCCACGGAAACGGATTGAGACGGGGAAACACGGAAAAACCTTTGACGCTACCACCATCCGCCCACCCCCCGGCAGGGGGGGGGATTACCGGGCCAGGGCATTGGCGGCCAGGACGCCGGAGAGCAGGGCCCCCACGATGCCCAGGAGTCCCTGGTCGGTTCCGGCCAGGAGAAGTCCGGGGATCCCCGTCTCTCCCTGGGAAAGTTTTTTCGGGGATCCATAGATGGCGCCATGGACATGTCCCGTGAAGGCCTGGACGGTGTGGGGCGTAAAGACATCCAATAGGGTTGCCGCCTGGGCCAGGGCGGGGAAATCCTGTTCCAGGGCCTGGCGCAGGGATTCTGCCGCCTGGCGTTTCCGGTGTTCATATTTCTGGGGATCCTGGGCCTTGTCCCAGAGTTCCTTCCGGGTCATGGCGGAGATCCGCAGGAGGGTGGCCTCGGAGGATTCTTCTTCTCCCTGATAGTTTCCCGGCGCGCAGACCAGGAGGGCCTGCTCCTCTCCCCGGTCGGTGGGGGCGAAGGCGAATTCCGGAGTGCGGCAGAGGAAGAGGACCGCATCCTGGAAGCCGTAGTGGGCCGGTGGTTTGGGGAGGGTGAAAATGGCCTCCAGGAAACAGATTTCTCCCGCAGGACATTCCTCCAGCCGGGGGAGGACCCCAGGAGGACACAGGGCGGCGGTTTCCCGGGCGCCAATGGTGGAGACTACCTGGGAAACGGGGATTTCCCCCGCCTGACGGGTGCGGATCCCCCGGAGGCGCCCTTCGGGGGAAAGGAGAATCTCCTCCACGGCGTCCCCCAGATGCAGGGCCACCTCTTCCCGGCGGAGATGGCTCTCCAGGGTCTCCAGGAAGGGTCGCATTCCCCCGGCGGGGCGTCCCAGTCCCTCCAGGAAGATGCTCCGGAACATAGTGGCGAAGGCATGGGCCTCCATGTCTTCCGGGGAAGGGCATCCGTAGAAGAAGACGGGGAATCGGAGCATATCCCGGAAGGCGGGAGAGGCCAGGTGCTTCTCCAGGAGGGCGTTAGCGGATTCCCCCTGGGGGGCACCGCCGCCGTATCCCCGCCGACGGAGTTCCTCCACCAGGGTCGTGAAGCCCGGGAAATCCCCGGGGAAGAGCCGGCGGAACTGGGCCTCCACGGCGGAGAAATCGTTGGTGAGGACCACCTCCCCCTGGGGAAAGCGGATACGGGAGCGGTTCTGGGGCGTCAGATTCAGTTCCTGACGCCGGATGCGAAGCTGCCGCAGAAGCTGGTTCAGGGGAGCGGCGGTCTCCTGGGGAGGGGCAAGGTTGGTGAGGGCATGAAGGCCCGTATCCACCACCCTGCCCTGTCGGAGATACCAGGAATTCATCCCCCCCAGACGGGTGTGGCGCTCCCATAGCCCCACCCGCTTCCCGCAGAGGGCCAGGCGAAGAGCGGCGGCAAGCCCCGCCGGGCCGCCACCGATCACCGCTACCTCAGGGGACTCCTTCCGCTGCTCCATCACCATGCTGTATTGTCCCCCCCCGGGACCGCCCTGCCCTATGCCTGGGCAGCCGCCAGGAAACCCTCCCGGGAATTCTGGATCACCACGTCGTCCACGCAGAGCGCCAGGCGGAAGTAGCCGGGATATCCGAAGCCGGAGCCGGGAACCGCCAGGATGCGCTGCTCCGCCAGTTTCTGGACGAAGGCCAGATCGTCCTGTCCGTGGGGGGCTTTGGGGAAGAAATAGAAGGTGCCGGCGGGCATCTGGTAGGGGATTTTCGCCTCATCCAGGATGCTGGCCATCAGGGCACGGCGGCGGGCGTAGACTTCCCGCTGGGCGGTCTGCCCCCGGAGAGTTTCCTCCAGCTGTCCCACGGCGCCGATGATGAGCTTCTGTCCGATGCAGGGGGCGTTCACGTAGCCGATGGTGCGGTTGGTGAGGATCAGTCCCGCCACCAGCTGCCCGCTTTCCTCCTTGGCGAGGGCAGGATTGACCACCACATAGCCCACGCGCTCGCCGGCCAGCCCCAGGTTCTTGGAGAAGGAGGAGCACACCACGGAGTAGGGATAGACGGGGAAGACGGAGGGGACATCCCGGCCGTCAAAGGCCAGGAACCGGTAGGGTTCATCGGCGGCCAGGAGAATGGGCTGCTCCCGCCCCTGATTGGCCTCCTGGAGAATCTGGGCCAGGGCCTGGAGCTCCTCCCGGGAATAGATGACTCCCGCGGGATTGTTGGGGCTGTTGATGAGGAGGATCCGGGTACGCGGGGTGATGGCCTGGCGGATTCCCTCCAGATCCAGCTGGAAGGTGCCGGGATGGCTGGGAACGGTCTTCAGGACCCCGCCGAAGTTGCCGCAGTAGGAGCCGTATTCCACGAAGTAGGGCGCGGGGCAGAGCACCTCGTCTCCCGGCAGAAGGACCGCCTTGAAGAGGCAGTTCAGGGCACCAGCGGCCCCCACCGTCACCACGATGTTCTCCGCCGGAATGTCCACCCCCTGCTCCCGGGAGGCCCAGAGGGCCAGCGCTTCCCGGGCGGCGGGATAGCCGGCATTGGGCATGTAGCCCAGGCCCGCCGGGACATTCACGGTGTCCGCCAGCCCCCGGAGGGTCTCGATGACCGCCACAGGGGGCTTCAGGTCGGGACTCCCTAAGCTGAAGTCGTAAACCTTGTCGGCCCCGTATTGCTTCTTCAACTCAATGCCCGCCTCGAACATTCGGCGGATCCAGCTGGATCCCTTCTGGGACTCCAGGATTTTCTCGGAAACCAATCGCATGGTGTGTTTTCTTTTGACTAGAATCTCTAGAATCTCTAGAATCTCTAGAATCTCTAGAATCTCTAGAATCTCTAGAATCTCTAGAATCTCTAGAACTTATCTAAAAAGCCAGTGGCGCAAAAGCACCGACTCATCAAATTCCTGGTTAGCGTTTGACGCGGGCGTTCCCCCCCCAGATGCTCCACACCTGTTCCTCATCGGCAGGCTGGGCGTAATCGGTGAGGTGAGTGGTGGCCAGAGCGCCGGTGGCCCATCCGAACTGGATCCACTTTTCGGGGGACATGCCCTTCAGCATGGCGTAGAGGAAACCGCCCACGAAGCCGTCGCCGCCGCCGATGCGGTCCAGGACGCCGATTTCCCGGGGTTCCACCACCTGCCATTCTCCGTCCACATTGGTGATGGCGCCCCAGCGGTGGCGGTTGGCGCTGATGACCTCCCGGAGGGTGGTGGCGAAGGCGGTGGCATGGGGATAGGCGGCCTTCACCCGGACCACCATCTCCTTGAAGCTTTCCATCTTCTGGGCGATGTCCTTTCCGCCGGCCTCGGGGCCCTGGATGCCCAGACAGAGCTGGAAATCCTCCTCGTTGCCGATGAGCACATCGGCCATGGAGGCGATCTCGGAGAAGATGTCATGGAGTTCCTGCTCCCGGTTCTTCCAGAAGGAGGCGCGGTAGTTCAGGTCGAAGGAGATGCGGGTGCCGTGGGCTTTGGCGGCCCGGGCCAGCTCCAGGCAGAAGCGGCTGGTTTCCGGGGAGAGGGCGCCGATGAGACCGGAGAGATGGACGATCTTCACGCCCTCCTGGCCGAAGATCCGTTCCAGGTCGAAGTACTTCGTATCCAGGATGCGTCCCACCTCGCCGGCCCGGTCATTCTGGACCCGGGGACCCCGGCTGCCGTAGCCGCTGTCCGCCAGATTGAACTGGTGACGATACCCCCAGGGACCGCCCTGCTCCACTTCGGGCCCCTCGTAATCCATGTGGCGGCCGGCCAGATTGTCCTTGATCATCCGGGCCACGGGGCTATCCTTCACGAAGGCGGTGAGGACCTTCACCGGCATCCCCAGGAAGGCGGGGACGCTGGCCACGTTGGTTTCTGCGGAAGTCACCTGGACCTTGAAGGTATCGGAGCAGTGGAAGGGCTGCCCGTCAGCGGGGGTGAGGCGGAGGCCCATGCTGGAGGGGACAAGCATGGCGTATTTGGCGTCTTCACGGAAAGAGATGGACATAGGAGGAAAGTGGTTTGGGGGAGTGGGGGAAAAAGAAAAAGGGGCCTGGGAGGCGTCGGATCAGGTGAAATTGCGTTTCAGGGCCCAGAGGCCCAGGGCGGGATTGCTGATGTAGAAGATCTCCTCTCCGTTCACCGTCTGGAGGCCGTCCTTCAGGGATTCGGGGTGATACTTCTCCATCATTTCCTGGAGATTGCCATAGGCGAAGCCAACTTGGCGGATCTCCTCGGGGGAGACCTGGGGACCGGGACAGTACGTGATGCGGAAGCGGCCTTCCGAAGAGCCGTGGATCAGGTGGGCGGCGCCCCCCAGATTCTCCCGCATGTCCTGATTCTCCCGGACTGCCTGGAGGGTGGCCGGGGTCCCCTTGTAGCCGTATTTCCGGATGAGGGCATCCATCTGGGGATCCTCGCCGAATTCCCGGAGGCCGGGGGCCAGGATGATGAGATCCCCGTCGTCGGCGATGGCCATCCTGGTGCGGTAGATGGCCTTGTTGCCCAGCCACGTGCTCTTGAACTCCTGGGGATCCAGATAGACCAGGACCTTTTTCAGAGGCTGGTCCAGGAGCACCAGGTTGGTCTCCACCGACAGCTTGCAGGCCGCCAGATAGGCGTCGGGTCCGGTGCCGGAGAAGAATCCCCGGAGGGCCATGGCCCCGGAGGCCTCGTCCCGGGAGAGGACTGTGTGGAGGTAGACCAGGGGCAGATCCGCCAGGAAGGTATCCACGCCGTAGTTGAAGAGGCGGCGCACCGGGGAATCCGCCCGGCCCATGAGCTGCTCCATGCCGCTGACGGCCCCCAGGAAGTGGGACTTGTTGATCATGTCGGAACCGCCCACCCCCACCATGATGTTCTTGGTGTAGTTGGCCATGCCCACCACCTCGTGGGGGACAATCTGGCCGATGGAGAGAATCAGGTCGTAGTCCTGGAAGAGGAGTTCGTTGGCCTGGACCTGGACCTCGTAGTCCAGCCGTCCGCCGGAGAGTTCCTGGATCATGGTTCCGGGCACGGTTCCCAGGGTGCGGACCCCGTTTCGCCAGTCGTGAACCCGGAAGGCCTCCTTGGGGATCTGGGTGCCGAACATCATCTCCAGCTGGGCGTCGGTCATGGGCTTGTGGGTGCCCAG
>JAEDNB010000150.1 GCA_016302725.1 Lentisphaeria bacterium | reverse complement strand
CAAAAAAATACCCCCGGTAGGCCCATGCTGGCATGGGCCTACCCTCTGTGCTCTCCGTGTGCCCGGCTTGCCGGGCCTTCCGTGCTCTCCGTGTTTAAAACTCCGTGCCCTCCGTGTTTTTCCCCTCCGTGTTTCTGCGGTGCTGTGTCAAGGTCTGGCGAGGGCATTGGCGGCCAGGACGCCGGAGAGCATTGCGCCGACGATTCCCAGGAGTCCCTGGTCGGTTCCGGCCAGTCGGAGTCCCTGGGGCATTGGGGCGTCCAGGGGGACTTTTACGGGGGAGCCATAGATTGCCCCGTTTGCGTGTCCCGTGAAATGGTGGAGCGTCTTTGGGGTGAAGGCATCCAGGAGGAGTGCCTCCTGTGCCATGCGGGGATATGCGGTGGCCAGGGATTTTCGGAGGGCCTGGACGTGGAGGGCCTTTTGGCGGGCATATTCCTCCGGGGATGAAGAGAACCAGGGGGTTTTTTCGGTGAGGGTGGAGACCCTGAGGAGTCGGGCTTCTGGGGAGGTGTCTTCGCCCTGGTAGTTTCCCGGTGCGCAGACCAGGAGGGCATTGGCCTCCCCGTGATTGGTGGGGGCGAAGGAGAATTCGTCCTGGAGGCAGAGGAAGAGGACGGCGTCCTGGAAGCCGTATTTTGCGGGGGGTTGCGGGAGGGTGAAGATCGCTTCCAGGACGCAGATTTCCCCGGGGGGGCATTGGGCAAGGGTGGGGCAGGTTCCGGGGGGGCAGAGGGCGGCGGTCTCCCATGCGCCGATGGTGGAGACGACCAGGGGTGCCTCCACGGTTGTGCCGTGGTCGGTGAGGATGCCCCTGGTCCTGCCCTGTTTGTCCAGCAGGATTTTCCTGACTCCCTCTCCCAGATGGAGAGCCACGTTTTCTCGCCGGAGGTGGGTTTCCAGGGTTTCCAGGAAGGGTCGCATCCCCCCCATGGGGCGTCCCAATCCCTCCAGGAAGATGCTTCGGAACATGGTGGCGAAGGCGGTGGCCTCCATGTCCTCCGGGGTGGGGTTTCCGTAGAAGAAGACGGGGAGGCGGAGCATATCCCGGAGGAGCGGGGAGGCGATATGGCGTTCCAGGAGGGCGTTTGCGGATCTATCCGGGGTGGGGGCGGCCCCGTATCCCAGGCGGCGCATCTCCTCCGCCAGCGCCAGGAAGCCCTGGGCCTCCTGGGGGAAGAGGCGTTGGACCTGTCCAACCAGGGCGGGGAAGTCGTTGGTGAGGAGCAGTTCCCCGGAGGGGAAGGAGATGCGGGAGCGGACCTGGGGGGTCAGGCGGAGTTCGGGGCGCCGGATGCGCAGCTGCCGCAGGAGGAGATTCAGGGGGGCGGCGCTCTCCTGGGGAGGGGCCAGGTTGGTGAGGGCATGGAGCCCCGTGTCCAGCGTAATTCCCTTCCGGAGATACCAGGAATTCATCCCCCCCAGTCGGTCATGGCGTTCCCAGAGCCCCACCCGCTTTCCGCAAAGGGCCAGGCGGAGGGCGGCGGCCAATCCCGCCGGACCGCCCCCGACCACCACAGCCTCCATAGCCTCGCTCCGCTCTTCCATCGTTCCGCAGTCCCGATGCCATCCACCCCCCATCGTCCAACGGGGGGGATGGGGGGTGGCGTAGGCGTTACCGGCCTTCCTATGCCTGGGCGGCGGCCAGGAAGCCCTCCCGGGAATTCCGGATGACGTTCTCCTCCACGCAGAGGGCCAGCCGGAAATGCCCGGGATATCCGAATCCGGAGCCGGGGACCGCCAGGATGCGCTGTTCGGCCAGTTTCTGGACGAAGGCCAGGTCATCCTGTCCGTGGGGGGCCTTGGGGAAGAAATAGAAGGTCCCGGCGGGCATTTGGTAGGGGATTTTCGCCTCGTCCAGGATGCTGGCCATAAGGGCTCGGCGCCTTGCATAGACCTCCCGTTGGGCCTGCTGTCCCCGGAGGGTCTCCTCCAGTTGGGCGACGGCTCCGATGATGAGTTTCTGTCCGATGCAAGGGGCGTTCACGTAGCCGATGGTGCGGTTGGTGAGAATCAGCCCCGCCACCAGTTGTCCGCTTTCCTCCTTGGACAGGGCGGGATTGACCACCACGTAGCCCACGCGTTCGCCGGCCAGCCCCAGGTTCTTGGAGAAGGAGGAGCAGACCACGGAGTAGGGATAGGCGGGAAAGACGGAGGGGACCTGCTGTCCGTCGAAGGCCAGGAAGCGGTAGGGTTCATCCGCCGCCAGGAGGATGGGCTGTTCCCGTCCCCGGTTGGCTTCCTGGAGGATGTCCGCCAGGGCCTTCAGCTCCTCCCGGGTGTAGATGACCCCGGCGGGATTGTTGGGGCTGTTGATGAGCAGGATGCGGGTGCGCTCCGTGATGGCGGCGCGGAGGCCCTCCAAATCCAGTTGGAAGGTGGAGGGACGGCTGGGAATGGCCTTCAGCACCCCGCCAAAGTTCCCGCAATATGCCCCGTATTCCACGAAATAGGGGGCGGGGCAGAGCACCTCGTCCCCCGGCAGGAGCACTGCCTTGAAAAGGCAGTTCAAGGCGCCGGCAGCCCCCACCGTGACCACGATGTTCTCCGCAGGGATCTCGACTCCCTGCTCCCGGGCCGCCCAGAGGGCCAGCGCCTCCCGGGCGGCAGGATAGCCGGCATTGGGCATATAGCCCAGCCCGGCGGGCACATCCACCTTCTCCGCCAGCCCGCGCAGGGTCTGGATGACCGCCGCGGGGGGACGCAAATCCGGGCTGCCCAGGCTGAAGTCGTAGACCTTGTCAGCCCCATATTGCCTTTTCAGCTCAATGCCCGCCTCAAACATCCGGCGGATCCAACTGGAGCCCTTCTGGGACTCTAAAATCTTTTCGGAAACCAAACGCATGGTGTATTTTTTTTCTTTGACTAGAATCTCTAGAAGCCTATGCCGCAAAAGCAACGGCTTTATGCGGGGGGCCTGGCTTTGAGGAGCCAGGGGATTTTGCGGCAGGGCGAAGAGGCGCAAGGGAGCATGGCCACCCATGTGACCGGGCGCCGATGAAGCCTATGCCGCAAAAGCAACGGCTCATCAAAGCCAGGGGTTAGCGTTTGACGCGGGCGTTCCCCCCCCAGATGCTCCAGACCTGTTCCTCATCGGCGGGCTGTGCGTAATCGGTGAGGTGAGTCGTGGCCAGGGCCCCGGTGGCCCATCCGAACTGGATCCACTTTTCGGGTTCCATGCCCTTGAGCATGGCGTAGAGGAAACCGCCCACGAATCCGTCGCCGCCGCCGATGCGGTCCAGGACCCCGATTTCCCGGGGTTCGACGACTTGCCAGTTGCCGTCCACATTGGTGATGGCTCCCCAGCGGTGTCGATTGGCGCTGATGACCTCCCGGAGGGTTGTGGCGAAGGCGGTGGCATGGGGATAGGCGGCCTTCACCCGGACCACCATTTCCTTGAAGCTTTCCATCTTCTGGGCGATATCCTTGCCGCCGGCCTCGGGCCCCTGGATTCCCAGGCAGAGTTGGAAGTCCTCCTCGTTGCCGATGAGCACATCCGCCATGGAGGCGATTTCCGAGAAGATGGCCCGCAGTTCCGCCTCACGGTTTTTCCAGAAGGAGGCGCGGTAGTTGAGGTCGAAGGAGATGCGGGTGCCGTGGGCCTTGGCGGCGCGGGCCAGTTCCAGGCAGAAGCGGCTGGTTTCGGGGGAGAGGGCGCCAATCAGCCCGGAGAGGTGGACGATTTTCACGCCTTCCTGGCCAAAGATTCGCTCCAGGTCGAAGAACTTGGCCTCCAGGAGCCGGCCCACTTCGCCGGCACGGTCGTTCTGGACGCGGGGTCCGCGGCTGCCATAGCCGCTGTCCGCCAGGTTGAACTGGTGGCGGTAGCCCCAGGGGCCGCCCTGCTCCACCTCGGGCCCTTCATAGTCCATGTGGCGTCCCGCCAGATTATCCTTGATCATGCGGGCGACGGGGCTGTCCTTGACAAAGGCGGTGAGGACCTTGACGGGCATTCCCAGGAAGGAGGGGATGCTGGCCACATTGGTCTCGGCGGAGGTCACCTGCATTTTGAAGGTATCGGAGCAGTGGAAGGGCTGTCCGTCCGCGGGAGTGAGGCGAAGCCCCATGCTGGTAGGGACGAGGAGGGCGTATTTGGCGTCTTGGCGGAAGGTGATGGGCATGGGAGAAAAATCGTTTTTTTGGGGGGTGAGGGGTGGAGGGAAGGCGTGAGGGGGTGTGGGCTTTTGGGGGCGCCCTGCCCTACTCCAGGAAATTGCGTTTCAGGGCCCAGAGTCCCAGGGCGGGATTGCTGATGTAGAAGATTTCCTCTCCCTGGATAGTCTGGAGGCCGTCCTTGAGGGATTCGGGGTGGTATCTGTCCAGCATTTCCTGGAGATTCCCGTATTCGAAGCCGACCTGTCGGATTTCCTGGGGGGAGACCTGGGGGCCGGGGCAGTAGACGATGCGGAAGCGGCCCTCGGAGGAGCCGTGGATGAGGTGGGCGGCGCCCCCCAGGTTGTCCCGCATGTCCTGGTTTTCCCGGACGGCCTGGAGGGTGGCGGGAGTGCCCTTGTATCCGTATTTCCGGATGAGGGCGTCCATCTGGGGGTCTTCCCCGAATTCCCGGAGGCCCGGGGCCAGGATGATGAGTTCTCCGCCGTCCGCGATGGCCATGCGGGTGCGGTAGATGGCCTTGTTTCCCAGCCAGGTGCTCTTGAACTCCTGGGGGTCCAGGTAGACCAGGACCTTCTTGAGGGGGTTGTCCAGGAGGACCAGATTGGTCTCCACGGCCAGCTTGCAGGCGGCCAGATAGGCGTCTGGGCCGGTGCCGGAGAAGAAGCCCCGCAGGGCCATGGAGCCGGTGTCCTCATCCCGGGAGAGGACGGTATGGAGGTAGACGATGGGCAGTTGGGAGAGGAAGGTATCCACGCCGTAGTTGAAGAGCCTGCGCACGGGGGAATCCGCCCGCCCCATCAGTTGCTCCATTCCGCTGACCGCCCCCAGGAAGTGGGACTTGTTGATCATGTCGGGGCCGCCCACGCCCACCATGATGTTCTTGGTGTAGTTGGCCATGCCCACCACCTCGTGGGGGACGATTTGGCCAATGGAGAGGATGAGGTCGTAATCCTGGAAGAGCAGTTCATTGGCCTGGACCTGGACGGCGTAGTCCAGGCGCCCCCCGGAGAGTTCCCGGATTTTCTCGGAGGGGACGGTCCCCAGGGTGCGGACCCCGTTCCTCCAGTCGTGGACCCGGAAGGCCTCCTTGGGGATTCGGGTGCCGAACATCATCTCCAGCTGGGCGTCGGTCATGGGCTTGTGGGTGCCCAG
>JAEDNB010000149.1 GCA_016302725.1 Lentisphaeria bacterium | reverse complement strand
CAGTTCCACGCCGGAGAGGCGCATGAGTTCCTGGTATTGGCGGACCAGGGAGTTCTTGGGCTCGGTGAGGATGTGGAGCAAATCCTCCTGGGAGAGTTCCTTCAGGGAGGTGATGATGGGGAGGCGCCCCACGAATTCGGGGATGAGGCCGAATTGCACCAGGTCCTCGGGCTCCACCTCCAGCTTTCCGGCGGAAGCGGGGGCCTTCTTCGCCTTCTCCTCCCCCCCCTCGGCCAGGAAGCCCAGCTGCCGGGAACCGGCCCTGCGCCCCACAATCTTGTCCAACCCCACGAAGGCACCTCCGCAAATGAAGAGGATATTCTTGGTGTTGAGGTGGATGTATTCCTGGTCGGGATGTTTCCTGCCGCCCTTGGGGGGGATGTTGGCAATGGTGTTCTCCACAATCTTCAGGAGGGCCTGCTGGACCCCCTCCCCGGAGACATCCCGGGTGATGGAGACATTCTGGGTCTTCCGGGCGATCTTGTCAATTTCGTCCACGTAGATGATGCCGATTTCCGCCCGGGGCAGGTCGTAGTCCGCCGCCTGCACCAGGCGCAGCAGGATGTTCTCCACGTCCTCGCCCACGTATCCCGCCTCGGTGAGGGTGGTGGCGTCGGCGATGGCGAAGGGGACCTGGAGGAGTTTTGCCAGGGCCTGGGCCAGGAGGGTCTTTCCGGAGCCCGTGGGCCCGATCATGAGGACATTGCTCTTGGCCAGTTCCACGGCCCCCTCTTCCTTCGCCTGGGGGTTTTGGCGTTCGTAGAGGACGCGCTTGTAGTGGTTGAAGACGGCCACGGAGAGGGTCTTTTTCGCCTCGTCCTGTCCGTAGCAGTATTGGCTCAGGTAGTCGTAGATTTCCCGTGGGGTCTTCAGGGTTTCCCAGGAGAGCCCCGTCTCCTCCTTTCCGGAGTCCTGGGCGCCCTCTGCGTTTCCCTCCGTTCCCGTGGGGAAATTCCCGGCGATTTGGCGGATGTGCATGAGGCACTCGGGGTCCTGGCAGGCGGAGATGAAATCCAGGAGGCCATGGGCGCAAAGGCGGCAGATGTTGACGCCGCCGGGATGCCGGAAGCCCAGGTCCACGGCCATTTCCTGCCGGGAGGCCGGGCGTCCGCAGATGTTGCAGATGCCCTTCTCTTCCGGGGGCAGTTCTCCGGCTTTCTTCTTGGGGGTGCGTGGCATGGGGCTATTTCCTGCTGGCGTCCTTGGCTTTGGGCTGAATCATCTCATCCACCACGTGGTAGTCCACCGCCTCCTGGGCGGACATGAAGAAATCCCGTTCGGAGTCCTTGGCAATCTGCTCGGCGCTCTTGCCGATGTGCTTGGAGAGGATGTCGTAGAGGACGGCCTTGGTCTTGAGAATCTCCTGGGCCTGGATGTGGATGTCCGCCGCCGTGCCCTGGCATCCGCCGCTGGGCTGGTGGATCATGATGCGGGAGTGGGGGAGGGCGAAGCGCTTGCCCTCTGCCCCGGCGGCCAGCAGCACCGCCCCCATGGAGGCCGCCTGCCCAATGCAGTAGGTGCGCACGTCGCAGGAGAGCATTTGCATGGTGTCGTAGATGGCCAGGCCGGCGGAGACCACGCCGCCCGGGGAGTTGATGTAGAAGTGGATGTCCTTCCGGGGATCCTCGCTTTGGAGGAAGAGGAACTGGGCCATGATGCTGTTGGCCACGGTGTCGTCCACCTCGCTTCCCAGGATGACAATCCGGTCCTTCAGCAGCCGGGAGAAGATGTCGTATTGGCGTTCGCCATTGCCGGTCTGCTCAATGACATAAGGGGCGTAATAACTCATTTTCTATGAATCTCCTGAAGACATGGGGCCGGGGCCGGCCGTTGCGGGGGTGTCCGCGTGCGCGTATGCGTATGCGGGCGCACGCGTACGGGAAAGCCGCCGGGAGCGTGGAACGGAAACTCGGGGCGGCGGAAACCCGGGGCCTCGCCAGGAGGCGCCGGGGCTATGGGGTCGCATGGAGGCCTCCCCCAGGCCGACGCTTCGCGGCGGCGGACAGGGAGAGGGGAAGAGGGCGGAAGAGGGGAAGGCGGAAGGGCTCCCCCTTTTCCTGGAACGCGGGAAACCCCCTCGCGCCCCCGCCCGCCTTCCTCCAGAGGGGGCGAAGGCGCAACGGAAGCGAAAGGGACAGGGGGCGAATCCCTACTCGGCGGCCGCGGGGGCGGGTTCTTTGGCGGGGGCGGCTTCCTCGGGGGGCAGGGGCTGTCCGTCCTCGCCCACGATGGTCACGTCGGCATTGTCCACCAGGAGGGCGATGGCCTTCTGGCGGCGGAGGTCCGTCTCCATCCTCTCCCAGGCACCCCGGTTCTTCCGGATTTCGGAGATGACGTGGTCCAGGTCGGTGCGCATGCTCTGGGCCATGGTGACGCAGTAGTTGAAGTAGTCGTTGTTGTCGAGGGTCACCTTTTCCTGCTTGGCCAGTTCGTCCAGGGCGTGGACGAGGCGCAGGTTGGCGGGGATCTCCTTCTGGAGGTTTTCCAGTCTTTCCTGGCGTGTCTTCTCCAGTTCCTCCGGGGAGAGGTTCCGGCTCTTCAGTTCTTCCTCCATGCGCCGGGTGGCCTCCTCCATGGTGCGGGCCACCAGGGCGGGAGGCAGGGGGAAGTCCAGCTGTTTCTGGAAGGCCGCCACCACCTGTTCGTAGACCTCGTTCGCCGCATTCCTCTCCTGCTGGTCCTCCATCCGCTGCCGGATGGATTTCTTCACCTCGTCCATGTCCTTCAGGCCGGTCTCGGCGATGAACTTCTCGTCAAAGGCGGGGGGCTCGAAACCCTGGATCTCATTGATGGTAAAGGTGTAGTGGAGGGGCTTTCCGGCCAGGGCCTCCACCCGGAAATCCCCGGGGAAGGTGACGTCCACTTCCTTGGATTCCCCGACGGAGACGCCGGTGAGGGCGGCGGTGATGCCGGGAATGCTCTCGGGCTCCCGCATGATCTGCCAGGAGTTCGTCCCCTCCACCAGGTATTTGGCGCGGGGATCCTCCTTCAGTTCCTCGGGGGCATCCGTCTTGAAGTCCACCTTGAGCATGTCGCCAGGCTGGGCGGGGCGGCTCACGGGTTCGTATTTGCCGTGCATCCGCAGGAAGGTCTCCGAGGCCTCGTCCACCTTCTTCTGCTCCACCTGCACCTTCTTCCGGGTGGCCTTCAGGCCCTTGTGGGAGGGAAGGGTGAACTCGGGATAGACTTCCAGGGTCGCCTTGATGGCGAAGTCCTGGTCAGGGACATAGGCGGGAAGAGCCCCGCCCTCCAAATCCAGGCTGCCGGACAATTTCAGGTCCTTGGCCTCAATCAACTCCGCCATGGTGGCGTTGAGCAGGCGCTCCGCCGTTTCCTCGCAGATTTCCTTCCCGTGCAGACTCAAAATCATGGACTGAGGCACATGCCCCGCCCGGAAGCCTTTCCTCGGCACCCGGGCGGTATAATAGGTCAGAACATCCTTGTATGTCTTCTTGCCGTTCACGGCGGGGACGACGGCGTTGAGCTGCATGACGCAGGGCTCCGTCATCGTCAGTTCGGCATTGAGACCGCTTTTGTAGGTTTCCACGTTCGACTCCTTCGATAAGGGAAGAGTTCTCTTGATGAATGAAAGGTGCCCCCGCCGCCCGCAGAACAAAGACATGGGCCGGCCAGGGAACCTGCTGGAAAAGCGGTTTACTATAACCTGACTCCGCCAAGCCGCCCCATGGGGCCGGGGGCGAATGCCTTCCCTCCCCCTCCTCTCCCTTCCCGGAGGGCGGAGGGGGGCGCGTCCCTGCGGCGGAGGGGGGGGGTCTCCTTGCAAATCCTTTGGTGCCGAATATAGTACGCCCCATTCCTTATCTTTTTTCGCACCCCATTTCCTGCATCTTCAACCCTTTAAGGAAACATTGCCCATGAGCCAGCAGCACACCAAGGCAGAGAAGCGCGTCCGTCGCAAGCGTTATGAGGAGCGTGTCCGCGCCCGCATCAACGAGGCGAAGGCCGCTGCCAAGAAGAAGTAGACTTGCCATGCCGGAAAAGACTCCCGGCAACGGGGACCCGGAATTGCCTTCCGGCTCCCCCTGTGTCATGGGCTGGCGCCCGTGACGAAGGAAACAAGGACACGGCCCGGGTCGTGTCCTTGTTTTTTCCAGAGATGGCCGCAGGCCGTTCCCTGTCCGTTTTTCCGTTCCGTTTCCTTGTCCGCCTTTCCCCTCCTTTCGGCTTTGGGGCTGGGGGCGCCAGGGGGGCGGGGCGGCCGATTCTCCTCCGTTCCCGCTTTTGCTCCCCTTGCCTTCTTGTAGGAGAACAGGGTCCGCCTCGGTCGTTTTTGCCTCCATCCCCTTCCGGCTTCCATTGGGGAGGCCGATTACACCACGAGAGGAAAAACAGATGACCGAAAAGAAGATGAGCAACCGGAAGAGCGCCTCTTCCCGTGCGTCCGAGGGCGCAGCGGCGGGAGGAGTGAAGTATGTGTATCGCTTTGGGCAGAACGAGGCGGAGGGCAATGCGGAGATGCGGAATCTCCTGGGGGGAAAGGGGGCGAATCTGGCGGAAATGAGCCGCCTGGGGCTCCCCGTGCCCGCCGGCTTCACTATCACCACCGAATGCTGCAATGAGTATTTCTCCCTGGGGGGGCAGTTCCCCGCTGAACTGAAGGCCCAGGTTGAGGAGGCGCTGGCCGTCGTGGAGAAGCAGATGGGCCGCAAATACGGGGATCCCCGGAATCCCCTCCTGGTCTCCTGCCGCTCCGGCGCCCGGAAATCCATGCCCGGCATGATGGACACCGTCCTCAACATCGGGCTCTCCACCGCCACCATCCCCGGGCTGATTGCCCAGACCAAGAACGAGCGCTTTGTCTGGGACTCCTACCGCCGCCTGATCATGATGTACGCCGACGTGGTCATGGAGAAGGCCGAGGGCATCGACCCCATCGATGGAAAGGGCATCCGGAAACTGCTGGATGACATGCTGGCCCAATACAAATACATCAAGGACTACAAGTCCGACACCGACCTGACCACCGCCGACCTCCGGGATCTCTCCAGCGCCTTCAAACGCCGCATCAAGGAAGTCCTGGGCACCGAGTTCCCCGACGACCCTGTCCAGCAGCTTTGGGGGGGCATCGGCGCGGTCTTCAAGAGCTGGAATGGCGCCAAGGCCATCTCCTACCGCCGCATTGAGGACATTCCCGACACCTGGGGCACCGCCGTCAATGTCCAGACCATGGTCTTCGGCAACATGGGGGACACCAGCGCCACCGGGGTGGCCTTCACCCGGAACCCCGCCACCGGGGAAAACAAGTTCTTCGGGGAATGGCTGGTGAA
>JAEDNB010000148.1 GCA_016302725.1 Lentisphaeria bacterium | reverse complement strand
TTCCGCTTGTCCACCACGTGGCGGGTCTTGCCGTCGCAGCGGGCGATGGCGCCGGGCTCCACCAGGGTGACCTTGGCGCTGATGCCAATCATCCCCTTGATTTTCTCGGAGATGAGCTTGCGGAGCCCCTCCAGGACGGAGACCTTGTCGCCGAACATGTCGGGGGTGATTTCCACCCGGACCTCCAGTTCGTCCATGGCGCCTTCCCGGGTGACTACCAGTTCGTAGTGGGGCACCACGCCGTGGATGGGGAGGAGGAGGGCCTCCACCTGGGAGGGGAAGAGGTTCACGCCGCGGATGATGAGCATGTCGTCGCTTCGCCTGCGGATGGGGTCCATGTGGACCAGCGTCCTGCCGCAGGCGCACTTTTCGTAGTGGAGGCGGGTGATGTCATGGGTGCGGTAGCGCAGGAGGGGCTGGGCCCACTTGTCCAGGGTGGTGAGCACCAGTTCCCCCTCTTCGCCGGGGGGCAGGGCCACTCCTGTGGCGGGGTCCACGATTTCCGGGAAGTAGTGGTCCTCGAAGATGTGCAGTCCATTGTGGGCGTCGCAGCTTCCGGCCACGCCAGGCCCCATGATTTCAGAGAGTCCGAAGATGTCGTGGGCCTGGATGCCGGAGCCCTCCTCGATGTGGCGGCGCATCTCGTCGGTCCAGGGCTCGGCGCCGAAGAAGCCATGGCGCAGGGTGGTCTTCCGCAAATCCAGCCCCAGGCGCTGGGCGACTTCCATCAGGTGGATGAAATAGGAGGGGGTGCAGCAAAGGACGGAGACGCCCAGGTCCTGGATGAGCATGCAGAGCTTTTCCGTGTTGCCGCCGCCCATGGGGACCACCGTGGCGCCGATGCGCTCCATGCCCTGGTGCGCCCCCATGCCGCCGGTGAAGAGGCTATAGCCATAGCCAATCACCGCCACGTCCCGGTTGGTGACGCCCCCCATGAGGAAGCAGCGGGCGGTGGTCTCCGTCCAGATGTCCAGGTCGCCCCGGGTGTAGGAGACCACGATGGGCTTTCCCGTGGTGCCGCTGGAGGCGTGGAGGCGGACGACCTCCTCCGGGGGGACCGCGTTCAAGCCGTAGGGATAGTGGTCCCGCAAATCGGTCTTCTGGGTGAAGGGAAGGCGCACGATGTCCGCCAGGCTCCGGATGTCCCTGGGCTTGACGCCAATCGCGTCCATGGCCTTGGTGTAGAAGGGGCTGTGGTCATAGGCATGGGCGACGATGGTCTGGAGGCGCTCCAACTGGATGGCCTCCAGTTGCGCCCGGTCAAGGAAATCCTTCTGGGAGAGCTGCTCGGGGTTCATGGTTCTGGGTCTTCTGGGAGTTGGGGTGGAGGCGTTGGGGGACGGTCCGTCGGAGGCGGTCTTTCGTCCCGGGGTCCACGAGATGGCCGGAAGGCAGGGGAGACGGGGGAGGGGGGAGCAAACGGCTTACTATAATCTTTCGCTGGCTGGCAGGGGAGGGGGCGTGTTCAGGGGGCGAACCAGAGGTTTTTCACGCCTGTGACAATCATCTGGGCGGCCATGGCGCTGAGGACCAGGCCCGTGACCTTGCTCAAGATGGCGATGTTGTCCCCTCCCAGCAGCCGCTGGATTTTCCGGGAGGCCATGAGCATGGCGCCGATGGAGAGGCAGGCCAGGAGGATGGCCAGGGAGGTGAAGGCCTTTTCGGCCAGGGAGGGGGTGGAGGTGCCCATGACCATCAGGGCGCCCAGGGTGGCCGGGCCGGCGGTGATTGGGGTGGCCATGGGGACCACCGCCAAGTCCATGAGCCGGGCGGGGTCGGGATGGTGGCGGGCGGGCTTCTTCTTTTCCAGGACGAGGCTGACGGCGGTGAGAAGCAGGAGGACGCCCGAACCCGCGCGGAAGGCGTCCACCGTGATGTCGAAAAGGAGCATCAACTGCGCCCCCAGCAGGAAAATCAGGAGGGTGGTCACGGCGGCCCCCAGGGAGATTTTCACGGCCAGTTTGTTGCGCAGGGCATCCTCGGCCTCCTCCGTCAGGGAGAGGAAGACGCCCAGCACGAAGAAGGGGGTGAGGAGAAAGAAGAATTTGAGGTAGAGGGCCAGGAAGCGGGCGAGGGGGAACATGGCGGGAAGGACAGGCAAAGAGAAAAGGGGCCTAACGGGACTGCGCCTTGCCGCGCCGGAAGGAGCGCCTCCCATCCAGGGTTGCCAGGGGGCGCAGCCCCATGCCCGGGGCGCGGTTCTGCCGGCTCCAGAAGCTGGGCAGGAGGAGGACGAAGAAGGCGTATAGTTCCAGGCGTCCGGCAATCATGGTGAAGGCCAGGAGGAGTTTGGCGGGGGCGGAGAACCAGGAGAAGGTGTAGGAGGGGCCCACGGCGCCCAGGCCGGGGCCCACGTTGCTCAAGGAGGAAAGGGCGGCGGAGAGGGAGGTCTCCAGGTCCAGGGGGGCGCCGTTGGGAGCCAGGGGGGAGAGGAAGGGGAGCAGGAAGGCGCAGAGGAAGAGGGAGGCGAGGTAGAGGAAGAAGAAGGCCATGCACTGGTGGACGCTGGTCATGTCCAGCCGCTGCCCGTTCAGGGTGACATTGGGCATGAGATGGGGGAAGATTTTCCTCCGGATTTCCCCCAGGCTCTGCTTGAAGGCGACAATCACACGGGTGAGTTTCATGCCGCCGGCCGTGGAGCCGCCGCACCCCCCCGTGACCAGGAAGAAGAGGACCACCATGGAAAGCCCCGGAATGCGCCACTGGGTATAGTCGGCGGTGGTGAAGCCCGTTGTGCTGATGAGGCTGGCAAGATGGAAGGCCACGGCCCGCAGCCTGGGTTCAAATTCCCCGGGGAAGGGGGCGCCGTTCACATAGGTGAGGCCAGAGGGGGAGACGGCGCAGAAGCGCCAGGTCAGCAGGGCGGTGGCCGCCAGGAAGAGGCAGAAGAAGACCCGGGTCTCCTCGTCCCTGTGGTAGGTGAAGCGCCCGTGGAAGACGAGCTTTACCAGAAGCACCTGGTGCAGGGAGCTGATGAGCATGGCGGCCGTGCAGATCCACTGTGTCAAGGGCTTGGGGAAGTGGGCGAAGTTGTCGGCATAGGGGGAGAAGCCGCCAGTGGCCACGGTGGCGAAGGCGTGGCAGACGGCGTCGTAGAGGGAGTCCATCCCCCCAAGGCGGTAGGCGAGGGCGACGATGGCGGTCCACAGGACGTAGCATCCCAGCATGATTCGCGCGGTGGTGGCGATGCGGGGGGAGAGTTGGTCGAAGGCGTTCTTCAGCCCAGGCACCTCGGCGTTGTAGAGCTGCCTGCCGCCTCCCAGGGCGGGGAGAAGCAGGAGGGCGAACATGACGAACCCGATGCCGCCGAACCAGTTGAGGAGTTGTCTCCAGAAGAGGATGGCCTGGGGGAGGGATTCCAAACCGCCCTCCAGCGTCCTGCCGCCCAGGAGGCGTGTGGTGCTGTCCAGGATGGAGGCGCCGGTGGTGCTCAAGCCGGAGGCGGCCTCGAAGATGGCGTCGGAGAAGTGGATCCGGCAGCAGAGGATGAAGGGGAGGGCCCCCAGGAGGATGGAGGAGAACCAGGCCAGGGAGATGGTGAGGAACCCGTAGCGCAGGGAGTTCCGGATTTGGTTGATGTTCCAGGGACGACGGGAGAGGTGGGCGGCCAGGAGGCTGGCGGAGAGGCAGATGACGCCGCTTCCCAGGAAGCCCTTGAGGGCGTTCGCCGTGTCGCCCCGGGAGAGGCCCACGAGGATGGCGGCGAACATGCCCATGCCCAGGATGAACGTCAGGACCGAGGTGGTGAAAAGAACGCTGCGGGAGTTCATGGCGGGGAAGGGGGATTAAAGGTTGCTGCGGATCTTCCGGATGTCCTCGGGGCTGGCGATGGCAATCCACTGGTCCCCCGGCTGGCTCACCGTCTGGCCCGTGGGGGCGATGACTTCCTCCCCCCGCAGCAGCAGGGCAATGAGAAAACTCCTGGGCAGGTCACACTCCATGATTTTCCTCCCCGCATAGCGGGATTTCGGGGTGAGCACCAATTCCACCATGCGGGCGTTCAAGGCACGCAGTTCCGGATCCACCCGGATGGTGCCGCTGGACATGAGGCGGAAGGCGCTGTTGGCGGCAATCTGGGTGGTGTTGAACCAGCAGCCCGCCTGTTCCAGGGAGGGCAGGATGTCCATGTATTCCGCTGTGCTGGTGAGGGCTATGACCTTCTTCGCCCCCAGGCGGGAGGCCAATAGGCAGGCCAGGATGTTGTTCTCGTCCCGGGAGGAGAGGGCGGCGAAGACGTCGCAACCATCCACGTCCGCCTCGGAGAGGATGTCGGGATTGGTGATTTCCCCCTGGAAGACCAGGGGGTCCTTCTGGGTGAGCTGCTCCAGCGTGGCGGCCGCCTTCTCCTCGTCTTGCTCGATGATCCGCAACTCCAGGCCCTGGTTCTGAAGGCGCAGGAGCAGACGCTGGGCAATGGGGCTGAGACCCGCCACCACAATCCGACGCAACGGTACACTCCCGTCGTGGGAAAGCCAGTCCACAAAGGCGGTGACATTCTCGCAACGCCCCGCCACATACAACTTGTCCCCCGGCATCAACACGGTGTCCCCATGGGGCACGATGAGTTCCCGCTTGCGGATGATGGCCGCCAGACGCACGTTCTTCAGGGTCTCTTCCTCGGCCAGGCTCCGCAAGGGCATCCCCAGAAGGGCGCAGTTCAGGGGAATGTTCACTACGTCCACCAGGGCGTCGGGATTCTGGAAGGTGATCCGCTGCTGGAGAATCCGGTTCTGCAGGATGCCGTAAATCAAACCCACGCTCTCCTCAATGGAGGAAAAGGCGTGGTCAATGTGGAAGGAACCCGGGGTGACACCGTCCGCCTCGGAAAAGATGTGCTGGGAAAAGACTCGGCAGATGGTCTTCTTCGTCCCTAGGCGCTTGGCAATGGAACAGGCCAGCACGTTGGAAGGCTCGTCCCCGGACAGGGCCAAAAGCAGGTCCGCATCCTTGGCCCCCGCCTTCTTCAAGATCTCCACATCCGTGGCCGCCCCCACTACCAGGCTGGTGTCCAGGTTCTCCCCCGCAGTCTCCAGGTTCTTCTGCTTGGTGTCCACTACCACTACGTCATGGTTCAGGGAACAAAGCTTGGCGGCAACCAATTGGCCTAGTTCTCCAGCGCCGATAATGATGATTTTCATGGTTCGTGTCTTGCCCGGAATACAAAAAGTGGATGAACGCCGAATGGCCGTGTGGGCCATCGCTGGAAAGGCCCCCATGGGGGAGAAAACGGGGAGGAATGGAAAACGTGGTAACATAATCCCCTGCGGCGCACGCGGAGACCACGGAGGGGCGCTGCCGCTTAGACACGGAGGGCA
>JAEDNB010000006.1 GCA_016302725.1 Lentisphaeria bacterium | reverse complement strand
AGAGGATCCAACCAGGTCCCACCTGACACTGGCGGACCGTTCGGAGATAGAGAACGGCCTGCGCCACCAGCATGGCTTCAACGCCATCGCCAAGAAAATCAAGAAGGCGCGAAGCGAGGAGCAGAGGGCGCTGTCATCGCCTCGCGCGGGAGGCCTGGGGAAGGGCCAGTCGCTGCACCACATGGTCGCCGCGCATCCCGATGCGTTCCCCGTCTGCGAAAGGACGCTGTACGACTGCGTCCACTCCGGGATCCTGCAGCCGCCGGGGCCGCTCAACCTGCCCGAGGCGCCCAAGATGAAGCCGCGCAGGAAGAAGGGCATCGTGCACAAGGTGAACCCGAGGGGCGGGGAGGGACGCGGAATCGGGGACTTCGAGAGGTTCATGCGGGACAACCCCGGCATGCGGCCGGTCGAGATGGACAGCGTGCCCGGGACAAGGGGCGGGAAGCTGCTTCTCACGCTGCAGTTCGACGCCTGCGCCGCAATGCTGGCCTTCCTCCGCGACGCAAGCACCTCGCAGTCCGTCATCGACGTGTTCGACTGGCTTGGGCGGACGCTGGGGCTGGAGCTCTTCCGCAGGCTCTTCCCCGCGATTCCCACGGACAACGGGTCGGAGTTCTCCAACCCCGACGCGCTGGAGAGGAGCCTGGACGGAAGCAGCATCAGGACGCGGATATTCTACTGCGCCCCCTACGCCTCCTGGCAGAAGCCGGACGTGGAGAACAACCACCGGAACCTCAGGAAGATCTTTCCGAAAGGCGAGGGCATGGACTTCCTCACCCAGGAGAAGGTGAACCTGGCCATGTCGCACATGGATAGCATGCCGGGGAGGCGCTGGGGGACGTGCCGGCCACCAGGATGTTCGCCCAGCACTACGGCGCGGACGTGCTTGGAAAGCTTGGCATAAGGGAAATAGCCTCCGGCCAGGTCTGCCTGACGCCGGCTCTGGCCGGGGACTAGGCCGTCCGTGATTCAAACCTGGACTCCGACGCCCTGTGCGTTTAGTGACACCGAAAAATTCACTCCACAGGACGGACAGGGGAACTGTGTCTTTTTCCGGGTGGCTTTGCAGAGCTTAATGCAACTTCTGACCAGCGCAAACCGCAGGCGGGAAATACAACGCGGAAGAAAATGAAAGTTTTGCGGAAGCAAACGCGCGCCTTTTCCCCTGTGCGTGCGTTTGCCTTTGCAAATGTGCGTTTACTTTTTCAACCTACACAGCGGAAGGGAGATGCCGGCAATCGACAGCCCGGCAAGCCATCCGACTGCATTGGGAAAGAAGCGCCCCAGCGCGACGCCCACCCCCACGCACAGGATGACCCAGACGCTTAAGTGACGGTCAAAGAAGCTGATTCCACGCGGGCTCATTTCGCCTCCTCAAGCATTTCGCGGATATTTTGGGCGACATACTCCTTGAACTTCGCATCTCCCTGGTCGATCACCGTCCATATCTGGTCAAGATTCCGGAAATCTCTGCCTTTGGCCAGAACAACGCTTTGGGTGGTCAGGCCATAATCCTTGATGAAATGCTCATTTTCTGGCTTGTCCACGTTGACGATCTGGAGGGTGAGACGTCCCTTCGCCGTCTCGTCGCCGAACCGCTCCGCCAAGGTCTCCTTCACAAGCGCCTCGAACTTGTTGCAGGTTACGCAGCGCATGTTGCCATGGAAATAATAGACCACCAGTGCAGACGTCTCGGCGACATCCTGAACCGCCGCGGCGGATGGCGCGCGATTCTCCCTTATGAGCATGACGGCCACCGCAACCCCCACGAATGTCAGAAGCAGGTAGGTGAGAAGTTTCTTGGCGGGTGAACCGCCGCCGCAGCAGCACGCTGACGCCGCCTTCGCAGCTGTTTCGCCGCCGCAGCTTTTGGGCGTCTCCTCCTTATGGGTGTCACCGCAGCCACAGGAGCAGCAGGAGCACCCGCTTCCTTCGCCTGCCTGGGGCAGCATATCCAGGATTTCCTTTGCCGAAAGCACCTTTCCCGAGGAGACGACCTGGCCGTCGATTTCCAAGGCAGGCGTCATCATGACCCCCGCTGCGACAATCGCCCCCATGTCGGTGACCTTCTCGATTTCCGCGTCCCTCCCCGCCACGTCCAGGGCAGCCTGGGCGTTGTCAAAGAGCTCCTTGCATTTGGGGCATCCGCTTCCGTAGACTTTGATTTTCATTCTGTCGATCTCCTGTGGGGTTTATTGAATCAAAAAACTCTGTGCAAAATTGAAGATGTATCCAGCAAGGATGATTCCTGCGGTGCAGATTCCGATGAAGAACCAGAGCAGCCTGGGCTTGACCGCCTGCCGAAGCATCACAAGCGATGGCAGCGAAAGGGTTGTCACCGCCATCATGAAGGAGAGCACGACGCCCAGCATCGCCCCTTTTCCCAGCAGTGCCTCTGCCACGGGGATTGTGCCGAAGATGTCGGCGTACATGGGGATGCCGCACAAGGTGGCCAGGATGACTCCCAGGGGATTTCCTGTGCCGAGGAAGCGAAGGATGATTTTCTCCGGCAGCCAGTTGTGGATGAATGCCCCGATGGCCACGCCCCCCAGCACGTAGGGATAGACCTTTTCCGCCGTCGCGAGCATCTGATTCCATGCGTAAACGCACCTCGCATTGAAGCCCAGCTTCTCGGAAGCCCTTTCGACCACGTCGCCCTCCCGAAGACGGCTCTCCACCTGCTCCTCAAGGTCAAGATGCCCAATCAGCGTTCCACCGAGAACGGCCACCACCAGACCCAAAATGACGTATGCCCCTGCCGTCCTCCACCCGAAGACGCTTGCCAGCAACACCAGGCTCCCCAAATCGACCATGGGCGATGAAATCAAAAAGGAGAAGGTGACGCCAAGGGGAAGGCCGGCACGTGTGAATCCGATGAACAACGGGATGGACGAGCAGGAGCAAAAGGGCGTGACCGTTCCCAGAAGCGCGGCGATGACCTTGGCCGCAATTCCGTTGAAACGCCCTAAAATCCTCCTGCTACGCTCTGGCGGGAAATAACTCTGTATGTAGGAGATGACAAAAATCAGCGCGCAGAGCAACGTCAGGATTTTGAGACAGTCGTACACAAAGAAATGCAGAGTGCCGCCTATCCGGCTGCCAATGTCAACCCCTGCGGCTGCCAGCCAGCGACCCAGCACTCGATGCAGCCAACTCATTCCCAGTATTTCGTCCTGGATGAAACTCCACATTGAAACTCTCCTTGTTGATTCATGAATTGAAATACGTCTATGAAATGAGGGAAAAGAAGGCGGGAGATTCCCGCCGGCATTCCTCGATGAAACTCAATGACAGCAATCCGACTTGGTGTTGGACTCAACTTCGCCCAGGAAGGCGTTCAGGCAGGAAACCGCCCTTGCAAAGCCTTCGCGTGAAAGGGAATAGTGCATCCATTTGCCTTCCTTGCGGGAAACAACCAGGCCAGAATCGCAGAGAATCTTCATATGGTGGGAAAGCGTTGGCTGGACGATGTCCAGGGCCTCCAGCAATTTGCAGGCGCATTTCTCCCCCCCTTTCAGCAACGCAAGAATCCTGACGCGATTTTCGTCGCAGAGGGCCTTGAAGATAGTCGATACCTTTTTCTCGTCGTTTTCCATCAGCTTTCCCTTTCTTGTGTTTTCCCTGTAATGTATAGACGCATTTCAATATGTCAAGCAATGGGGATGTATTTTTTTGGGATCTCCTCCAACCGTCCTTCGTGCCACCCCCAGGGAAGTTTTTCTGTGCCTGGAACAGACTATCTTTCAAGAAAGCCCTCCGTGTGAAGCCTACAAATTTGCCTCCGAAAAGCTGTGCTAATATTTTAATAACCCATTTGTGTTAATTTGGTTATAGATAACTATATTTCAAGATAACTTGAATCAAATTAAGCGATAAAATAACGGAAAGATCCCCGTCTGGGCCATGCGGGCATGGCCCAGACTCTCTGTGCTCTCCGTGTGCGCCGCAGGCGCCTTCCGTGCTCTCCGTGTTTAAATCCTCCGTCTACCTCTCTTTCCGTTTCAAGGTGATGAGGGGGATTTCGGAGGGGTGTCCGATTCTCAAGGGGAATCCGTTCCAGATGCCGGCGCCGTTGGAGACGACCACCTGGGTTTCCGGGGGGGCGACATAGAGTCCTGTGAGGAACCCCTTGTTCATTTTCCTGACGAGCAGATCCAGTCCCCAGACCATGCCGCCGTGGGTATGTCCACAGAGGAGGAGGGGGATTTTGTGCTGGGCTGCCAGGGGGGCCAGGTTGGGGTTGTGGGCGGCCATGACCACAAAGGCGTCCTCCGGCACTCCTGCCAGCGCCTTTTCGAACCGAGGGGGTTCCTCTCCGTATTTTCTGGCCACCTTCTCGGAGAGCCCTGCAAGGACAATTCCCTGGGGGAGGGTGGTGTGTTCGTTGACGAGGAGCCGGATGCCCAGTTGGGGGAAGGCATTTCTCCATTGGGGGAAGCCGGAGTAGTATTCATGGTTTCCCGGCACGGCCCAGACCCCCAGGGGGGCGGAGAGTTCCTTGAGGGGGGCCATGTCCCCCATGCGCATTTCCACAGTGCCGTCCACCAGGTCCCCTCCCAGGAGAATCAGGTCTGGCTGGAGGGCATTGGCGAGGCGGACCATGCGTCCGATTTCCCGTGGGCCGGTGATGCCGTCTGCGTGGAGGTCCGTGAGGAGGGCGATGGTCATTCCCTCCGCCTCCTGGGGGAGGTTGGGGAAGGCCAGCTCCAGCCGATGGATTCTGGGGGGGCGTCTTCCCAGGAAGAGTCCCAGGGAGGCAGCGAAGATGGCCAGGCAGAGGGCAGCCAGGTGGAGTTGGTGGAGTCGCCGCGGGGGGAGAAGGCCGGGGCGGGCATGGAAGAGGACAAGGCGGAGGGGCAGGAGGGCGATGGCCGCCAGGGCAAGGAAGAGGGCGATGGCGAAGAGCCAGCCTGCGGGAAGGACAATCCAGGCGGGGAGCCGGGGGGCGAAGGGGATTGGGCCCCCCAGCCACCGCACGACCTGGAATTTGAAGGCGATGGTCCAGGCCAGGAGATGGAGGGGAAGCCTTCCCCGCCATGAGAGGGGCAGCGGGCGGATGACCGCCAGGGACAGCGCCAGGGCAATGCAGGTGGCAATCAGGGCCATGGGGGCGCAGCGCGGGGCGTGGCCTATTTGGCCAGGGTGACCACTCTCTGGGGGAAGGGGATGTTGAGGCCGGCGCCTTCCAGGGCGTCCTTCAACTGCGCCTTCACGCTCCAGTAGGCCTCCCAGTAGTCCTTGTTCTCCGTCCAGAAACGGAGGGTCAGGTTGACGGAACTGTCGGCCAGTTCGGAAACCAGGACTTCGGGGGCGGGGTCCTGGAGGATGAGGGGATGTTCCTGCATGAGTTTCAGGAGCACCTGCATTCCCTGGGAGAGGGAGTCCCCGTAGGCGATGCCCACGGTGATGTCGGCGCGGCGCCTGGGGTTGCGGGAGTAGTTTTTGATGGGGGCGCCGAAGAGTACGCTGTTGGGGGCGGCGATGAAGAGCCCGTCCGGGGTGGTGAAGGTGGTGGTGAACAGCCCGATTTCCCGGATTGTGCCGCTGACGCTGCCGCAGTCGATGTAGTCGCCCAGTTTATAGGGCCTTAGGAAGAGGAGCATGAGGCCCGCCGCGATGTTGCTGAGGGAGTCCTTCATGGCCAGGCCGACGGCCAGTCCCGCCGCGCCCAGGACGGTGAGGATGCTGGCGGTGTTGATGCCCAGCAAATCCAGGATGATGAGGGCGGCGAAGAGCCAGATGATGGTGCGGACCACGCCGGAGAGAATCTTGCCCACGGACTCGTCCACGGCGTCGAATTTCCTGGTGCCCTTGAGGATGAGTTTTCTTGCCAGGGCGGAGAAGCCCCAGGCCATCAGGAGGATGACCAAGCCCAGGAGGAGGGATTTTCCCAGGTGGAGGATGCTGGCCTGGTGCTGTTGCCAGAAGGTTTGGAGGTTTCCGTTGCGGACTGCGTCGGCGACGGAGTGGAGGGTGGATTCCACGGCGGGGGGGGCTTCAGGAGGCATGGCGGACTCTGTGCGGGGCGTGGGGTTGGGGCGGTCTTAGGGGTTGTTTTGGGGAGGGCGGGGGGCGGGGCAGTGGTGTCCCCTCCAGTATCCCCAACTTCCCCAGAGGAGGGCGATGGCGCCGCCCAGGAGGTAGGCTGTGTGGAGGGGAAGCCCGAATCCCGTGGGGCCTTTGTGGGCGGGGCTGGTCCAGAGGATGAAGGTGGCGACGATGAAGGTGATGAAGATTCCGGGAAGGAGGGTGACCCACCCGTTTTTCCTCTCCCGCCAGAGCCAGATGGAGGTGGCGATGAGGGTGAAGGCGGCCAGCACCTGGTTGCCCCAGGCGAAATAGTTCCAGAGGAAATTGAAGGAGGCGGCGTCCTGGTTGGACCAGTAGAGGAGGAAGGAGACCACCGCAATCAGGGGCAGGCAGAGCAGGAGGCGGTTCTTCAGGCTGCGCTGGTCGATGCTGAAGAGTTCCGCCAGGCTCAGCCGCAGGCTTCGCATGGCGGTGTCTCCCGAGGTGATGGCCAGGATGATGACCCCCAGGATGGTCAGGGTGCCCAGGTGGCTGCCCAGGAAGAAGGTGACGATTTCCGGGAGGACCTTGGTGGGGGCGACGGTGAAGAGGCCGGGGTTCAGGTTGTAGATGATGTAGCTGCCTCCCGCCCAGATCATGGCGATGACGCCTTCCGCAATCATCATGCCGTAGTAGGTGGCCCGGGCCTCCCTTTCCGAGGCCATGGTGCGGGCGACGATGGGGGACTGGGTGGCGTGGAAGCCGGACATGATGCCGCAGGCGATGGTGACGAAGAGGGTGGGCAGGATGGGGTTGTCCTGCCGGAAGGCCAGGAATTTCTGCTGCAGTTCCGGGGTGGCCAGGAAGAGCTCCTTGTCGGTGAAGGAGTAGTGCCAGAGGATGGCCAGGAGGAGGGCGAAGGTGCTGGCCAGCAGGAGCCCGCCGAAGATGGGATAGACTCTTCCGATGATCTTGTCCACGGGGAAGAGGGTGGCCAGGATGTAGTAGAGGAAGATGAGGATGACGGCGGGCCAGAAGAGGGAGGTCTTGGGCGCGAGTCCGTCGACCAGGTTGGCGGGGATGTTGATGAAGACGGCCACCACCAGGAGGAGGAGGAAGGTCATGAAGAGAGCGAAGAGGGAGGCGGTCTTCCTGCCCAGGGAATCCCGGATCATCCCGGGGAGGTTTACCCCGTTGTGGCGCAGGGACATCATGCCGGAGGCGAAGTCATGGACGGCGCCGCCCAGGACATTGCCGATGGGGATGATGAGGAAGACCTCCGCCCCGAAGCGGATGCCCAGGATGACCCCGATGACGGGGCCCACCCCAGCGATGTTCAGGAGTTGGATGAGCATGTTCTTCCAGGAGGGGAGGACGATGAAGTCCACGCCGTCCCCCCGGGTCAGGGCGGGAGTCTTCCGGTCATCGGGGGCCAGGATGTGCTCGATGACCTTTCCGTAGGTGAAATGCCCAAGAACCAGGATGCCGATGCCAAGCAGGAAAATCAACATGACTTGCTCCTAATTGCGGTGATTCAATGCAAACGGGTGGGGTGTGCCGGGGTTGGAATGGGGCTGGGCATGCGCGTGGAGGCGGGGGAGAGGCGCATGGCTAGACAGGGGGAACAGGGGGCCAGGTGGTGGTGGCGGCGTCGTCTGGCAGGGGGGACAATCCGGCGGACAGGGCGGCCTGGCGGAGGGGGGCCTGGGGGAAGTTCAGGAACTCCAGGGAGCGCTGCCCTTCGGCCAGGTGCTGGAAGCGGATGGTGAGGCGGCGTGGGGAATCCAGGAGCCCCGCGATTTGCTCGGGCCACTCCACCAGGGTGATGGCGTTGGGGCGGAAGAGGAATTCGTCAATGCCGAAGGCGAGGGCGGCCTCTTCGTCGGGGATGCGGTACATGTCCAGGTGGTAGAGGAATTTGCCGTCGGGGCGGCGGTACTCCTGGGCCACGGTGAAGGTGGGGCTGGTGACGGCCTCGGTGATGCCCAGTCCCCGGGCGATGCCCCGGGAGATGACCGTCTTTCCGCATCCCAGGTCTCCCACCAGGGCGACCACCATGCCGTCCTGGAGGGCAGGGGCCAGGGCGATGCCCATGGCGAGGGTTTGTTCATCGCTGTCGCTGAAGAATTTGGGCATTTCAAGGCTTGGGGGCGAGGGCGGTTTTCAGGGCATGGAGGACCTGTCCCATGTTGTCGTATCGCTGGTCCAGGGGTTTTCGGAGGCAACCGGCCACCACGAAATCCAGTTTGGGGTTGAGGGTGGGGACGAGTTCCCGCATGGGTCTGGGCTGCACCAGGGGGCTGGCCTGCCGTCTCCAGGTTTCCTTGGGGGTGCTTCCGGAGAAGGGGAGTTTTCCCGTGAGCAGTTGGTAGGCGATGAGGCCGAAGGCGAAGACATCGGAGGCCTGGAAGGAGAGTTTCTGGAGGAACTGTTCAGGGGCCATGAAGCCCGGGGTGCCCAGTTGCTTCCGTGGGCCGTTGTCCTCCTTGGGGCGGGAGAGGTCGAAGTCCGTGAGTTTCACCAGGAAGCCGTTGGTCTGTCGTTGGAGGAGGAAGTTTTCAGGCTTCACGTCCAGGTGCATCAGCCCGCACTGGTGGAGCCAGGCCAGGGCCTGTGCCATTTCCATGAGCACATGGGGGAGGGTGGCCTTGAGGGTGGGGTCCCCCTGGGTCATCAGGGTGCGCAGGGAGGCGCCGTCCACGTATTCCACGAGTTCAAAGGGCTTGAGGAACCGGCTTCCCCGCTCCAGGGAGTTGACCACATTGGGGTGGGGGGAGAGGCGCTGTCGGATCAGGGTGCCCGCCTGGAAGCGCCGCCGCAGGGAGAGGGAGAGCACTTTGCTTCCCTGCATTTCCCTGAGGACGGCGGGGGTTCCGTTGGCGAGGGTGACCTTCCAGAGCCTGGCCATGCCCCCGGCGGCGAGTTCCCCGCCGAGGGTGTATTGGAGACTCTGGGCGCACATTATTGGGTCACCAGGAGGCCTCCCTTCAGGACCACCTCCCGGTCCTCGGGGGTCAGGGCGCACTTGAGGACGAACTCCCGCCCGTTGGCGAAGGCGTGGATTTCATCCCCCTGGGCGAGTTGCCCCCGGAGCCCGGCGATGGTGATCTTGTCGCCTTCCTTGAGGGATTCGTAGTCTTGCCGGCTCTGGAAATAGAGGGGGAGGATTCCGAAATTCACCAGGTTGGCAGCGTGGATGCGTTCGATGGAGAGGGCGAGGACGCAGCGGATTCCCAGGAACATGGGGCAGATGGCGGCGTGTTCCCGGCTGGAGCCCTGTCCGTAGGATTCACCGGCCACGATGAAGCCGGCCTTTCCCTGGTCCCGGAGGGCGGCGGCCCGCTGGGCGAAGGTGGGTTTGCCGGGTTCGTTGAAGCAGTCGAAGACCACCTGGGCGTAGCGGGGGATGTTGCTGCGCAGTTTCAAGTTGGCTCCGGCGGGCATGATGTGGTCGGTGGTGATGCGGTCGCCCACGGTGATGACGGCCTCTCCCTCCAGGGTGTCGGGCAGGGGGGTGCAGTGCGGGGGCTCGCCGATGGTCTCCTTCCGCACGATTTCCACGGGGGTTCCCTCCGGGGGCGGCAGGAGGACCATCCGGTCGTCCACCAGGAAATGCTCCGGCATTTTCCAGGCGGGCTCCTCCAGGTTGAGTTCCTTGGCCAGGGCGGTGGGGTCAGTCAGGACGCCGGTGAGGGCGGTGGCCACGGCGGTGGCGGGGCTGACCAGGTAGCACTGGTCGTCTTTGGTGCCGGTGCGGTTCAGGAAATTCCGGTTGTTGGTTCGCACGGAGATGGTGCCCGAGGCCGGGCTGAAGCCCTGTCCGATGCAGGGGCCGCAGGCGCTCTCCAGGATGCGGCATCCCGCCGAGAGCATGGTGGCCAGGCTGCCATCCCGGGCCAGCATTTCCAGCACCTGCCGGGAGCCGGGGGCCACGGCCAGGGAGACCGCCGGGCTGACGGAGCGTCCCTTCAGCATGGCCGCCACCAACTGCATGTCCTTCAGGCTGCTGTTGGTGCAGGAGCCCACCAGCACCTGGCTGCAGGGAAGCCCGGCCACCTCCGCCACGGTCTTCACATTGGCGGGGTTGGAGGGGCAGGCCGCCAGGGGCACCAGCTCATCCAGGGCAATCTCCAGGAGCCTGTCGTATTGGGCGCCTTCCTGCGCCGCCAGGGGCACCCACTGCTCCCCCCGTCCTTCCGCCTCCAGGAAGCGCCGGGTTTCCTCGTCGGAGGGGAAGACGGAGGTGGTCACCCCCAGTTCCGCGCCCATGTTGGTGATGGTGGCCCGTTCAGGGACGGAGAGGGTGGCGACGCCCTCGCCGAAATATTCCACGGCGGTCCCCACATTTCCCTTGCTGGAGAGGATGGAGAGGACCTTGAGGATGACATCCTTGGCGGAGACCCAGGGGGAGAGGCGTCCGGTGAGTTTCACGCCGACGACCTTGGGGCAGGTCAGCCGGAAGGGGAGCCCGGCCATGGCCCGCGCCACGTCCAGGCCGCCGGCGCCGATGGCCACCATTCCGATGCCGCCGCCGGTGGGGGTATGGGAATCGGAGCCCAGGAGGGTCTTTCCGGGCACGCCGAAGCGTTCCAGGTGGACCTGGTGGCAGATTCCGTTGCCGGGGCGGGAGTAGCGGACGCCCTTTGCCGCGCAGACGCTCTGGAGATAGAGGTGGTCGTTGGCGTTTTCCGGCCCCATCTGGTTGGTGTTGTGGTCGATGTATTGGACAGAGATCTCGGTTTTCACCCGGGGCACCCCCATGGCCTCCAATTCCAGGAAGGCCATGGTTCCCGTGGCATCCTGGCAGAGGGTCTGGTCGATGTGGATGGCGATGGGGGTGCCTGGGCGCAGTTCTCCCTCGACGAGGTGTGCGGAGAGGATTTGCTGGATGAGGTTCAAGGCCATGGGATGGGGTTCCTTGTCGATGGAGGCGGGAGTGGGTTGCGAAGAGAGGGGAGGGGTTACCATTGGAGGGCGAAGCCCAGGGAGTTGATTCCGCTGCCGATGCCCAGGAGGGCGAGCTGCATGCCGGGGCGCAGGGCGCCAGCCTTCTGCGCCATGGCCAGGGCCAGGGGGAGGGAGGCGGAGCCGCAGTTTCCGGTGGCGGGGAAGATGGGGAAGTCCCGGTCCAGGGGCAGGCCGAGGCGTTGGAAGAGGAGGTCCCGGTGGGCTTTGCTCACCTGGTGTCCGCAGACCAGGTCGGGGAGGCCGCCATCGCCCCAGGGTGCTTCCCGGCACAGGTCTTGCCACATCCGTTGGGCCACCGTCACCCCTTCTTCCAGGAGGCGCTGGGAGTCGGTGTGCATGACGGGGGCGCTTCCCTCCGTCATGCCTCCGGCGGCGTCTCCCCTGCAGAGGTCGTCGCATTGGCAGTTTGAGGCCTGTCCCATGGCCAGGATGGGGTGTCCGCCCTGGCGGGTGAGGATAATGGCGGCGGCGGCGCTGCCGATGGTCAGGCTGGCGAACTCCTCCTTCAGGGCCTGCCGGGTAAGGGAGGCATCCTGGTTCAGGCGTCGGATGGTGTTTTCCACCAGGGGGCCTGCGTTTTCCCCGGTGACAGCCATGGCGCACTCCACCTGTCCGGAGGCGAGCATGGCGGCCATCACGGCGATGGCGTTGGCCATGCCCAGGCAGGCGTTGGAGAGGTCGAAGTTCAGGGTGTCCCTCCGCAGGCCCAGGTTTCGGACCACGGCGGTGGAGGTGGCGGGTTCCACGCAGTCCCGGGAGACGCCGCAATAGAGGAGGGCCTGGATCCGGGAGGCGTCCATGCCGCTTTGTTCCAGGGCGACGCGTGCCGCCTGGGTCGCCGCGTCGCTGGGGAGGGTTCCCTGGTGCCAGAAGCGGCGTTCGTGGATGCCGGTCATCAGTTCCAGCCTTCCCTCGGCCAGGTGGAGCCTTTGGTAGAGTGGGGCGAGGCGTTCTTCCAGTTGCAGGCTGGTCAGAACCCGGGGAGGGAGGGAGGCCGCTACGGTGTGGAGATGGATGTCCTGGAAGCGCATGGCAGGGGGCGGGGAAAGGGGAATGCCGCCAGGGAGGGCGGCAAGGGGATAATGTAGCCTGAATCCCGTAATCCCATGCCTCTCCCTTCCCCTGGATTTCCGGATTTTGGCGTTTGCCGGGCGCCGGTTCATCCCTCCGTTTGCCGTCATTCCGCTTCCCGGGGGGGAGGAAGGGCGAGGCTCTATATTAGGGGAGCCCGTCGAACCCAGGGAAAGAGCCCCAGCTCCATTGTCCATCTGCCATGCGAACCCGCTGCCCCCTTTGCCAGAATGTCCAGGAAATATCGCCTTCCCTTTCGGGGATGGTGTTGCTTTGCCCCCAGTGCCAGCGCCATTTTTTTGCCGATCCGGTTCCCGAGGACGAGGCGGAGGGGTTTCGTGCCTGTCCCTTCTGCCATGAACGGGTGCGTGCGGGAGCCACCCGCTGCCGTTGGTGCCATGGAATCATCACGGGGGGGATGGGGGCCCTGACGTCCGCCGCGTCCACGGCCTCCCCGTCCGCCGCGTCCACGGCCTCCCGGGCGGAGGCCTCCCCGTCGCCGGGGCAAGGGGAGGAGGGGGAGGAGGAGGAGCTTTTCCGCGCCCATCCCTCCTGGAAGCGCCTTTTGGCGCCCATGTCGGCGGCCCTGCTGGTGGTGGGGGTGACCATCCCCTTCTTGCGCCACCTCTCCCTGGGGATGTATGTGGTACTGGCGATGCTGGCCCTGTGCCTCTATTGGTTCCTGGCGAATTTTGGGAAAATCATGACCACCACCTATGTGCTGTCCACCCACCGGCTCCTGGTGCGGACGGGATTTCTGGTGCGCCAGGAGGTGGAGGTGGGGATGGGGGACATCCGGGCCGTCTGGCTGCGGCAGAATTTCTGGGAGCAGTTGCTGGGCTATGGGGATGTGATGGTGGGAACCGCCGCCACCTCGGGGATGGAGGTCACCCTGGAGGATGTGGACAAGCCCCAGGGCCTCCAGGCCATCTTCCGGGAGCGCAAGCAACTGTAGGCGGGGAAGGGGAGGGGCGCCCACTGCGCGCCCCCGCCCCCTTGGAAGGCGGGCTCATTTCCTGCCGCCGGTTTTGGCATAGACTTGGGCGGGATCGAAGACCCTTTCCTGGACGACGGCGAGGGAGCCGTCCCTTTGCACCTTGCGGAAGAAGCAGGAGGGATATCCTTCGTGGCAGGCGGCGCCCCCCACCTGCTCCACTTTGAAGATGACCGTGTCCAGGTCGCAGTCCACCAGGATTTCGTGGATTTTCTGGATGTTTCCCGAGGTCTCCCCCTTCACCCACAGGCGTTTGCGGGAGCGTGTCCAATAGGTGGCCACGCCGGTCTCCAGGCTTTTTTCCCAGGCTTCCTGGTTCAAATAGCCCAGCATGAGCACCTGGCCGGTCTTCCAGTCCTGGGCGATGGCGGGGATGAGGCCGTCGGGGTTTTTGGAGAAATCGAGTTGAAGCATGGCTTGGGGGGGCTTGTGGGGTTGCGCCGGCGGGTTGTGCGTGCTAGGCCCGTCTCGCCCCGAGGTCGTTGAGGAGTTTTTCCAGTCGGGCCACCTGGCTTTGGCAGTGGAGCGGGGCGTTTTCGCCCCAGGCCTCCGCCGTGAGGCGCAATTTGGGTTCGTTGCCGGAGGGGCGCAGGACGAACCACCAGCCCTTTTCCCCATCCGGGAAGAGGAATTTCAGGTCGGGGGCGCCCAGGGTTTCGGGGGCGTAGGGGGCGGTGGAGGAAAAGACCCGCTGGGCATGGAGGGCGGGGTCGGTGCGCACCTCCCGGCGGAACCCTCCCCTCCCCTGGAAGGAGCGGGCGATTTCCAGGATGGCCTGGCGGGTCGCCTCCGTGCTTTCCATGCTGTAGTTGAGTTCCCCCGACCAGGCGTAGCGTGACCTCCAGGGGGCCAGTTGCCGGGAGAGGGAGATTCCCTGGAGCTGGCGGCGCCGGAGCAATCCAATCATATAGAGGGAGGTGAGGACGCCGCTGTCCACGGAGTGGAACTCGGGGTAGAAATAGTGTCCGGAGTGTTCTCCTGCGAAGAGCACCCTGTGCCGGAAGGGTTCGCTTCGCAGGAGTTGCTTGATTCTGCCGTGTCCCACGGGGGTTTCCACCAGTTCCACGGGGCCGTTGGCGGGAAAGAGGTCGTCCAGCAGTTGGGAACTGCAGAGGTTTTTCATGATGGCGGGCCGGAGGCCTTCCCGATGGGGATGGCGGGCCAGTTTTTCCTGGGCGATGAGGGCGAGCACCTGGGAAGGGAGGATGGGGGTTCCCGTTTCATCCACGAAGCCGGCGCGGTCGGCGTCTCCGTCAAAGCCGATGCCCAGGTCTGCCTTTTCCCTTTGGACGAGGGTTCCCAGGCGTTCCATGAAGGCCGGGAGCAGGGGGTTGGGGACTCCCTGGGGGAACTCCCCGTTGGGCTCGCCTTCCAGGAAGAGGGTGTGGATTCCCTTGGGTTCCAGGAGTCTTGCCAGGGGGGCGAAGGCCACCTGGCCCATGCCGTTGCCGGCCAGGACCAGGAGTTTCAGGGGGCGTTCCGGGGAATCGGGCAGCTCCTGGAGCCCGGCCAGGGAGAAGAGGTGCCTCGCGTACTCCTGCTTGTCCAGGAGTTCCTCCCCGGGGGTGGCGGCCAATTGGTCTGCCCGGTTTCCCAGGAAGGCCAGGTCCTCGGGGGAGAAGGGAAGGCATCCGGAGTGGATGAACTTGATGCCGTTGTATTCCTTGGGGTTGTGGGAGGCGGTGACCATGGCGCCCGCCGTGAAGTCGCCGGCCTTCTCCCCGCAGAGATAGTAGATGTGTTCCGTGGAGACCAGGCCGGCCATGCGGCAAAGCCCCCCCTTCCGGGCAAAGCCCAGGGCCAGCCCCTGCACAATCTCCTGGTTGCCGCGGCGGCAGTCGTGGCCAATCACCAGGACGGGGCGGGAGACACCCCGGCCCTGGAGGAGTTCACAGATCGCCTGGCCCAGCCTTTGGGCGACTTCGCCGTTCAATTGGGAGGGGTAGAGGCCGCGGATGTCGTCTCGCTTGAGGAAATCCCGGGAGGTCGCGTGGGGCATGGAAGGCAGCAGGGGCAGGGGGTGTTTGTTTAGAAGAGCCTGGCGTAGCCGGCGAGGGTGGTCTCTCCAAAGCCGGCATTGCCCGTCTGGACCAGGTATCCGGCGCCGCCGGCCTCCAGGACGACGGCGGAGGAGCGGAGGACCTCCTTGCCGTCCAGGTAGGCGATGGCCTGGGGGCCGTCGCATTCCAGGCGCAGTTCATGGGCCTCCTCGGAACCCCACTCCACGGGAAGCTGCCCCAGGATGGTCTCCCCGTAGAACTCCTGGGCAAGCACCAGCTTGCCGTGGCGGATGGTCAGGGAGAGGTATTTCCGGGTGCCCTGGTGGCAGGCCACCACCCCCGCCACTTCCGCGCCGTGGAGGCGGACGACGGCCTGGATGGACTGGCGTCTCCACCAGAGCCCGCCGGTGACGGCGAAGCGCCGCTCCCCGTTGCTGCAGAGGTGGCAGAGGGGGGCGGGATCGTCGGAGAAGGAGCCGAAGACCATGTCGGCGTTGACAATCCATCCTGGGTAGGAGGCGGCCTGGGGGGGAAGGCAGGGGAAGGCATGGCGGAATTCCCCCGAGGCCTCCACGGAGCGGAGGGTGGCATGCCCCTCCTGGCTGCCGCCGAAATCCAGCCGGAAGCCCAGTTGCCGGATGCACAGCATGTGCTCCATGGGGGGGATGACGAAGGCCACCAGCTCCGCCTCCTTCTGGGGGGCGCAGTCGACCCGGCGGGGCTTCCCCTCTTCGTCCAGGATGGTGAGATAGGGGGTGATGACGCAGGGGGTCTCCTTGTGGAAGAGGGCCTTCACCTCCATTCCGGGATAGAGGGGGGAGGTGGACATGGTCAGGTAGGAGCCGGGAATCAGTTCGTGGTGGGCGGGGGCGGTAAGGTCGGTGACCAGGTCGGCCTTTGCCCCGCCCTTGGAGGCGGTGGCGTGGATGGCCAGGCCCTTTCCCTGGGGATTGGCGAGGGAGAGGCCTCCCTTCTGGGCGGGGGCGACGCGGAAGCCGTGGAGGGCGCCCGGGGCGCCGAAATCCAGCCAGGCCTGGGGGAAGGCGGGCTTGCGGTCTTCCAGCAGGTCCATGATCCGCCCCAGGTGCTGGGCGATTTTCCAGCAGTCTGTGTTGGCGTAGGTCCCCTCGGAGGTGGGCAGGTAGACCTGGTCGGCGAAGGGGGTGCGGAAATCATACTCCTCGCAAATCCGGTCCAGCCCCAGCATGACCCCCATGACCGTGCCTACGTTGCCTCCATTGCAGTCCGTGTCCCATCCGGCGGAGACGGCGATGGCCAGGGCCTTGCGGAAACTCTCCTTCCCGTAGCACCAGGCCATCACCATGAGGGCGTGGTTGGGGATGACGTGGACGCCGCCGCCAAAGTGCTGGTATCCATATTTCTCCTCAATTCGCTTCATGGTGGTCTCCCAGTCCTTGTCCTCCTGGCACCAGCGCCTTACATCCCGGTGGACCTGGGCGATGAGGCAGTCCTGGGGGATGAAGGAAACCCCGATGTCCAGCAGCCGGTCCATCTTCTTGATGGTGAAGGCGGCGGCCACCATGGAGGCCACCACCACGGCGGCGTGGACCGCCTCCCCGTCATGGGAGACTCCTGCGGCCATGCGGGCCAGGCGGGCGGCCAGCCCCGGGCGCCCCGGGCAGACCAGGCCAAATCCGTCAATGAAAATCTGCCCCCCGATTTGCTCCGACACGCATTTCCCGTTCCTCTTCATGGAGCCGGATTCCGGGGAGTGGACGCCCGCCTTCAGGCGCAGGTAGGCGGTGTGCTCGGTGCTGCGCCCCATGCCGCCCCACCAAAGGACGGTGAGGTTCTCCAGAAGGTAGTTGAGCCAGGTCTCGCCAAAGAAGACGGGGCTGGTTTCCACGCCAAGCCCGGAGTCCTCCAGGGCACGCACAAAGGTGAATGTGCCGGAGATGTCATCGTCGGGCACCACCAGGGGCACCTTCATTTCCCCGGCCACATAATGGTCCACGAAGCCGACGCGCTTCCGGATATCCTCCTTGGCCATGCCCTCCACGGGACGCCCCAGATAGACGCCAATGACTTTTCCCAGGACTCCTGCATACAGTTCTAGAAGCTTGCGGTTCTCTTGCATGGTGCGTGTGATGGTGCAATGCGGGCTTTCATCCGGCAGGCAGGGGAACACCCTGCGCCGGGAGGGGGGTGGCAAACTTCGCTACTATAGCGTTATGAACCTCGTCTCGCCAAGGAACCCCGAGGAGAGGGAAGGAAGGGGGCGGAAGGAAAAATAGCGTCAGTCATAGATAAGGCAAATATCTTTCAGTATGTTGCGGGGCGGGGTGTAGACAACCTGTAGATACCTTGTAGAAAATTCCACATCCCGCTGATGTCCCGGGGGGTTATGGAGGAAGGGCTGGAGACGGGGGGGCGGGGCTCCGGCCCGGGGGCGGCGGCCATGGCCGGCCACTCCCCCCGCCCATTGTAGAAAAAAATTTTTTCAAGAAGGGGCATCAAGTACTTACGGAGGAATCGGGGAGGAAAAAAGGGAAAAATTGGGGGGGGAGGGATTTGCCAATTCCGGAAAAGGGCTTACCTTCCTCCCCGCCCGGCGGAACCGGGGTCGCCCCTTCCGCCCCGGGGTTGCGTTGGGTGTGGATTTCCGCACGGGGGTGCCTCCCCCTTTTCCTTTCGCAGGCTGTTTTCGTTCCGTTTTCCCCTCCCTTTCCCCGTTTCTCCTTGCCGCCCCGTTGTCTTTCCCGGTTTATTTGCCGGGTGGCGCTGGGTGAGGCGCCCTTTGGGGGCGATGCCGTTTCCCATGGGTAAGAGCCGGGGTGGGGGTTCTTCATTTTGGGGAGGCGGGTTGCATTTGTGCAAGAAGCCCCTTTTTTCATTTAGGACATCCGGGAGTTGCCGTCCTTGCCCCTCTTTCGGGGGGATGGATTGGCAGTGAGCCTCCGCCTTTTTCTGTATTCCATGGAGTTTGCCGAACACAATTTGAGCGCCATCTGGGGTCAGTGCCTTCCCCTGCTGGGGGAGAGGATTCCGGCCGCGGAGGTGAAGATGTGGTTTGGCGAAAATGCGTCCCGCCCGGTTTCCCTTTCGGAGAGGGAGTTTGTCCTGGGCTTTCCCAAGGACTCCTTCGTGGACTGGGTGGAGAAGAACTACCGTGGGGACTTGGAGGAGGTCTTGGCTTCCGTCCTGAAGCGCCGGGTGTCGGTGGTTTTCCAGGAGGGGGCCTATGAGCTTCCCCAGGAGGAGGCGAAATCAAGGGAAGGGGAGGAGGTCACCCCACCTGTGGCGGAGCCTGCCCCGCCGCGCCCCTGCCCCTCCGCCGTCCCCAACCATGCCCTGGACAATTTGAACCGGCTCTTCTCCTTCCAGAATTTCGTGGTGGGGGAGAACACCCGCTTCGCCTACAATAGTTGCCTGGAGGTGGCTGCCCACCCCGGACAGGCCAAGAACCCCCTCTTCCTCCATGGCCCCAGCGGACTGGGCAAGACCCACCTCCTGCAGGCCATCGCACGGGATGTGGTGGAGAGGGACCCCCGGAAGAATGTGGCCTACCTCACCAGCGAACAGTTCGGCAACCTCTATGTGGAGGCGGTCCGCGCCCCGGGAAACCAGCGCATGGCAGAGTTCCGGCAACGTTTCCGGAACGTGGATGTGCTGCTGGTGGACGATGTCCAGTTCTTCCAGGGGAAGGACAGCATGCAGGAGGAGTTCTTCCATACCTTCAACGCCCTCTACAACAGCCATCGCCAGATTGTCTGCGCCTCCGACAAGATTCCCCAGGACCTGTCGGGGCTGGAGAAACGCCTGGTCTCCCGTTTCGAGTGGGGGCTGACAGTGGACATCACGCCGCCGGATTTGCCCACGCGGGTGGCCATCCTGGAGGAAAAGCAGAATGCCTTCTCCCGGAAACTGCCCGCCGACATCCTGGAATACCTGGCCCAGAGAATCAAGAGCAATGTCCGGAACCTGGAGAGTTCCCTCCTGACCCTCCAGGCATATCTGGACTTGATGAGCGCCGACAAGGTGGAGGCGCTGACACGCTCCCTGGTGGACAAGGTGGTGGGGAATAAGTTCGAGGTGGATGCCGCCATGCAGTTGACGGTCACCCGAATCCAGGAGTTCGTTGCCCACCGCTACGATGTGCGCATCCAGGACCTGCGGGGAAAGGGGCGCCAAAGCGAAATCACCGTCCCCCGGCAAATCGCCATGTATCTCAGCCGGAAATTGACCGAGAAGTCCCTTCCGGAGATTGCCGCGGGATTTGACAAGAGCCATCCCACGGTTCTTCATTCCATCTCCGTAGTGGAGAAAAAGATAGAGAAATCAGAAGATTTCCGGCAGGAGATTTTCGATTTGGAGCGGAAGCTCTGCGGGGGCAACTGACCCCCGGCAGTCCTGCCGGTGAGGAGGGGGCATGTGCCGGGCCTTGCGCCTTGCGAGGCCCGGCCAGGGCGTCGTCACTCTTCCTCGGGCGGTTCCTGTCCGGGGGAGGGCGGGGGTTCTTCCGCGGGTTTGACTTTCAGGGCCTGGAACGGGGTGTTGGCGTTCGGCATCCAGTCCAGTACAGTTCCTCCTGTCTGTGGGTAGAAGGGGGAGACCAGGAGGTTTCTTCCCCTTTCCCGGATGATTCGGTATTCCCTGGCCTGGAAGTATTCTCCCTGGTGGAGGTCATAGACCCGCCTTTGCGGAGGGAGGGGAGGGAAGAAGGGGTAGAGCTCCTCCAGAAGGCGGTCCCTTTCCCCCTCGGGGATCTCATACTCCCGGGTCTGGGGGCCGCGGGCCATGTCCAGGGGCTTGAGGGGATAGGGGAGGGGAGGGGTTTCCGGAAGCACCGTGCAGAGGATGTCCTTCTCCTGGACACTCATCTCCTCCTCTTCTTCCCCCGGGGACGGGGCGGCGGGGACTGGGCCGCGGCCCTGCTCGAGGGACTGCCCCTGGGAATGGGCGCCCAGAGTGCTGCGGCGCCTCTCTTCTTCGCTGAATCTCATGGGTTTTCCTCCTGGTCTTCGCCTGGAGGAAAAGCGGAATGGGCTCCCCCTCAGGCGTGGCTCACATTTGCCCGGATTCTCCGGGACGGGAGAATACCGTAAGGGGGGAGAAGGAATTTTCAATATTTAACAAGTGTATGATATTCAAAAACATATATAATTATGAAAAGGGCTTTGGCGCCCTCGTTTTCCCAGAAATTCCCAAGGAAGGCGCGAGGCCTGTTTCCCAGGGGAGGAATGGGGGTCAGCGGAGGGCGTAGAGGGCCAGGGCGGCGGCCACGCTGGCGTTCAGGGAGTTCACGTGGCCGGTCTGGGGGATGGCGCAGACGTGGGGGGCGTTCATGCGGATGAACTGGCCGACTCCCGAGTCCTCGCCGCCCACCACCAGGAGGAGTTTTTCCGCATGGAGGGCGGCGACGTCCTCCAGCGTGGCCTTGCCTGCGCCGTCCAGGGCCACCACCAGATATCCCTCCTCCATGGCAATCTTCACATATTGGTTGCTGGAGCAATTCACCGCCACCTGGAGATATTCGCAGGCGCCGGCGGCGGTCTTGGCGACGGCCGGGGTCACCAGGCTGCCGCCCTTCCGGGGAAGCAGCACGCTGTTCCAGCCCAGCACCTCGCAGGTGCGCATGATGGCGCCCACGTTCCGCGGGTCCTCGATGTTGTCCAGAAGCACCATCCTGGGGGTGCCGAGGATCTCCGCATAGGGGGTGTAGGGGAAGGGGTCGCACTCCGCCACCACGCCCTGGTGTTCCCGGGTGCCGCTGGCCTCCCCCAGTTCCGCCCGGCTGCGCCAGGTGACGGGCAGGCCGCGACGACGGGCTTCGGAGACCACCTTCCGCATCCGGGGATTCCCCTCCGTGCCCTGGGCGACATGGATGCCGTGGATGCGGCGGCGGGAGGAGAGAATGGCTTCGGTGACGGGATTGATGCCGTAGAGGAGTTCGGACATGGAGGCGGAAAAAAAGAAAAAGGGGGCAAGGGGGCGGACGGACTGCCCCGGCTCTACTTGATGAGGAAGGGGAAACTCTTGTTCTGGTCCGCCGCCTGCTGGATTTGCAGCGCCGTGCGCGTGGTGCGCAGGACATAGGGGGTGGTCAACTGGAAGGGAACCTCTTCCCCGCGAATCTCCTGGAGAAAATCCCGGAGGAAGGGGGTGTCCTGGTTTTCCGGGCACTTCAGGGCGCGGGGCTTCTTGTCCTTGGAGGTGGCGATGGTCAGGCTGGGCTCATTGGAGTTGCACTCCAGCACCCCGTCGTCTCCGTGGACAATGATGCGCCAGTTCCGGGCCTTCCCCAGTTCCAGGGCATCGGGGGAGAGATAGGAGACATCGCCAATGACGCCCACGTTGTTGGCGAGGCGAAGCATGAACTGCGCGCAGTCCTTGAACCAGGGGGTGGCGGAGGCCTTTCCATTCCAGACCCGCGCCCCGGTCACCTCCACCACGGAGCCGCCAGTGAGCCATTGGACTGCCTCGATGGCGTGGACCCCGATGTCGTTGATGGTGCCCCCATGCTTCCCCGGCTCAAAATACCATCCCGGGCGGGTCTTGGCCATGAGGGGATGCTGCCCGGTGATGTTGATGGTGCGCACCTGCCCAATGGCGCCATCCTGGATTTTCTTGCGCAGCAGGCGGACGGGACCCAGCCACCGCAGGCCAAACATGCATCCCACCTTGAGGCGGGTTTTCCGGGAGAGTTCCTGGATTTTGTCGCATTCGGCGAGGGAGGTGCACAGGGGCTTGTCAGCCAGCACATGGCGACCCGCCCGCAAGGCCTGGATGGCCAGTGCCCCCCGCCGTCCATAGTAGTCCCCGATGCCGATGATGTCGCAGGGGGTGGTGGCGAGCATGGCGTCCATGGAGGAGTGGGTGATGGTCAACTTTCCACTCTGCTGGTAGGCCAGTCGGGTCTTGGTGTTCTCTTCGCAGATGGCCACCACCTGGATATCCTTGCGCAACGACTGCGCCTCCTTCAGGAGGGCGAAAATATGCTGATGTCGGACGCCGACGATGGCGAGTCTCAAGGGGGGCATATTCGGAGGTGGTGAGGCAGGGGGCGGGCGCTTTTCGCCGTCTCTGCGAAAGGGGGGAATGGGAGGAAGATACACCATTTTCTGGTTTTGTCAAGCCCATTCCCTTTTTGTGCTGGTGCCGTGGGGGTTCCGTGAGCGGGGCCGCCTCCCTGGGGGGTTGCGGGGGCTAGGGGGCCAGGGGGAAGGAGGAGGCGTCTCCCAGGAGGAGGGGGGAGTCTGTGCAGGGGACCTTTTCCAGGAGGAGGCATTCTCCCAGGGGGTGGGCCTTTTCCCGTGGGAAGGCGAAGACCCTTCCCGAGAGGAGGTCCAGGAGGACGGGCCGTGGAGGGAGTGGGGTGTTGCGGAGGAGGATGTCCGCCTCTTCCGGGCGGGTCTGGTCGGTGGGGGTCTGGGAGCGGTCCCAGAAGGCCAGCAGGGGCATGCGGCTTTCCCTGTGGGCGAAGGTGTAGAGGCATGCCTCGGTGTCCTTGCGGATGGCGCCCCGGCCAATTTGCCGTTCCCACTGGTCGTTGAAGACCGTGGTGAGGTGCCGGATGGCGTCGTAGGCCATCTTGGGGCGGAGGACCCGGTGCTGTTCGTCAGCCATCAGGAGCCCCTTCCGGTTGATTTCCCGGCCGATGTGGTTGAAGTCGCAAATGGTGAAGACACAGGACTGGACGCCGTCGCAGTAGTCCCGGAGGAAGCGTCGGAGGTCCCATTTGGCCTGGGTGAATTCAGTCCAGGGGTGGTCTTTGAGGGCGAATTTCACCGTCTTCTCGGAGGGGCATCCGTTTTCCCCCTGCCGCAGCGTCCCCCGCACCTGGTTGTCCGCCAGAATCTTCTTCAGTCGGAGTCCGGCGTCTGCCGCGGCGTCGGGGTTGTATTTGTATCCATGGTATGTATAGGAATCAAAGAGGTCGTCGCCTTTTCGGTCCTTGAGGGCCCAGAGGCATTCCTGGAAGAACTGTTCGCCGGAGTGGGCCAGGGAGAGCCCGGAGATTTTGGCTTCTGGGGGGAGGGCATCCCGGAGGATTCTGGCGGTGCGGATGTTGAACTCCACGATCTCCTCCGGGGTCCTTCCCCGCACAATGTCCGGCTCGTTCCACATGGCCCATTCCTGGACGCGCCCCCGGAAATGGAGGGCCAGCGCCCGCACCCATCGGTCCCAGGCTTCCAGGGCTTCCGTGGAGGTGGGGAAGCCGCCGGCCAGGCTGGGGTCGCCTCCGCCGGGATAGACGGGATTGCCGTAGTCCGTCTCCAGGAGGCACTGGAGGCCCAGCTCCCCGGCGTCGTCCACGATGGTGTCCAGCCATTGGAAATCATAGGTGCCCGGCGTTTTCTCGGTCTTTGCCCAACCCGCCTGGAGGCGCAGGAGGGGGATTCCCAGGGCGGGGAGATAGGCCTTGTACTGCTGGAAATCGGCGAAGTCCCGGTCCAGGGTCTCGCATCCCAGGAGCCAGCAGGAGTTGCGCCGAGGGTCCGGGGCGGGGCGGAGGTATCCCAAAAGGGGCAGGGAAAGGGAGAGCTGCGGATGTTCCATCGTTTTTTGAGAGAGGGGGAGGGTTTGGGGAAACGGAGTAAATGTAATGAGAGGGGAGGGGGATTTCCAGGGGAGAGGGGGCTGCCAGGGGGCGTAGGCAGGGGGAATGGCGTTATCTTAATGGTGTCCTTTCCCCTGGCCTTTCCCCTGGAAGAGGGGCTTCGTCTCCCCCTCGACCATGCCCCCGGGCGCCCGTCTCCCGTCTCTCCTTATTCCCTGATTCCTTCCATAATATGCTGCATTGGAGCCATCCCTGGATTGCCGCCGTCTCCGGCTGGGTGGACGTGGGGCGCGTGGCCGCCCGCGACTTGCCTGCCCACTCCCGTCCCGCCCCCTATCTCCGCCGCCGCTTCTTCCTGGAGGAGGAGCCCGCCGCCAGCCGCCTGGCGCTGGCCAGCGCGGGGTGGCATGAATTGTATGTCAATGGAGAGAAGGCGGACGACCGGGTGCTGTCCCCCTGCGTCAGCCAGTTCGATGTCCATGTGAATGCAGTGGTCTACGACTTGACGGGGCGCCTCCACAAGGGCTGGAATGCCTTGACGGTGCTCCTGGGAAACGGGCTCTTCAACCCTGATACCTCCGAGGTCTGGAATTTCCCCCGCGCCACCTGGAGGGATTTCCCGAGGATGAGTTGTGCCCTGACCATCGGGGAAACCGTGGCGCTGACCACCGACTCTTCCTGGAAATGCCATGACAGCCCCATCGTCTACAATAGTTTCCGCTCCGGCGAAATCTACGATTTCTCCCAGGAGATTCCCGGGGTCTTCCAGGAGGAGTATGTGGACGACGCCTGGGAGGCCGCCCCCATTGTCCGCCCCCCTGCGGGAAATGTCCTCTTTGAGGAGATGGAGCCCTGCCGCATCTGCCATCGCCTTTCCCCCCGGGAGGTGCGGCTTTTGGATGACGGGACGGCCCTGGTGGACATGGGCACCAGCCTGACGGGGTGGGCCAAGGTGGAAGTGGAGTTTCCCGAACCCCTGGCGGAGCCCCGGGAGGTGCGGATTCTCTTTGGGGAACGCCTGCGCCCCGATGGAGGGCCCGACCGCCACAAGCTGGGGATGTTCATCCTGGAGGGGGATCGGCACCAGGAGTCCATCGCCCGGCTGGCCCCGGGCCGCCGCCGATTTGCCTGGCGGCAGCATTTCACCTACTTCGGGTACCGGTATCTCCATCTATTCTGCCCTGGGCTTTCCGGCGCCCGGTTCAAGGTGGAGGGGCTTTTCATCCACAACGACTTTCCCGTTGCTGGCAGTTGGCGCAGCTCCTCCCCGTCCTTGAACCAGCTCCAGAAGGTCATTCTCCAGAGTTATCTTTCCAATTTCACCGGCATCCCCACGGACTGCCCCCACCGGGAGAAGAATGGATGGAGCGGCGATTGCGCCCTGGCCATGGAGACGGGGCTGTGGAACTACCACTCCGAAAAGGCCTACCGGAATTTCCTGACCATCTACACCGATGCCCAGCGCCCCAGCGGGGAATTCCCCCCCATCGCCCCCTTGGCAGGATGGTATTGGAACTGCGGCCCTGGCTGGGACATCCTCCCCTTTGAAATCGCCTGGAACCTGATGCTCTACCGAGGGGACGACTCCGCCGCCAGGGAACACTACCAGGCCATGCAGCGCTATCTCGCCTTCTCCCGGCAAATGGAGGTGCATGGGCTGGTGGAGTATGGGCTGGGGGACTGGTGCGCCCCCATCCGCAGCAACAGGCCGGCCATCCGCCTCACTTCCTCCGCCTGGACCATCTCCATGCTGGAGAAATTCGCCTTCTTTTCCCGGCATTTCGGGCTTGTGGAGGAGGCCCGCAAGGCCGAAGAGCGCCGGGCGCACATGGCGGCGCGCATGCGGGAGGAGTACCTGAATCCCGATGGCTCCGTGGAGAAGGATTGGCCCACCGCCATCGCCGCATTCCTCTATTTTCATCTCTGCAACGGAAAGGAGGAGGAGGCCCGCCTGGCAAGCCGCCTGGCCTCCCGCCTCCGGGAAAATGGACACCGCGCCAATTTCGGCATCTTCGGCGCCAAGTGGATCCCCCGTGCCCTGGCCGACCATGGATACGGGGCGGACGCCCTCCAGATTTTCCTTCAGCCGGAGTTCCCCGGATACCAGCATATGCTGAACCAAGGGGCCACTACCCTGTGGGAAACCTGGGAGGGCAACGATTCCCTCCAGCATGTCATGTTCGGAGACCCCTCCGCCTGGTGCTTCCAATATCTAGGGGGAATCCGCCCCCTGATGGAGGGGCCCGGCTTCCAGAAGGTGGAACTCTCCCCCGTAATCGCCCCACAACTGGATTCCTTCCAATGCGAACACCGGCTGGCGGATGGACGCCTCCTGAAGGCCGCCTGGCACAAGGAGGACGGCAAGGCCCGCTATACCGTCCAACTCCCCCCGGGAGTCAAGGGAACCCTGGCAAGGCCTGGACTCCCCCCACTGCCCGTCCCTGAAGGGGACTCCCATTTCCTCCTGGATTGCCTTCCCCCTATCTACCCCCCCCCGGCGACCACGCCCCAAGACAAAT
>JAEDNB010000147.1 GCA_016302725.1 Lentisphaeria bacterium | reverse complement strand
CCATCTTGCAGTTGTGGCGGGTGAAGAAGGAGCGGATATCGGAGGCGCAGCGGTTTTTATTGTCGGACATGCAGTTGATGATGACCGAGACGCCGCCGGCGGCGTAGCCTTCGTAGGTGAATTCCTCGATGGCGGCCCCGCCCAGTTCGCCGGTGCCCTTCTTGATGGCGCGGTCGATGTTGTCGTTGGGCATGTTGGCGGCCTTTGCGGCAGCCACGGCCGCGCGGAGGCGGGCGTTCAGGTCGGGGTCGCCGCCGCCTTCCCGGGCGGCCTGGATGATTTCCTTGGAGACGCGGGAGAAGATGGCGCCGCGCTTGGCGTCGGCGGCGCCCTTCTTGTGCTTAATGGACGACCATTTATTATGTCCTGACATAAGAGACTGGCTCTCCTGGTGTTGTCCCGTCTGCCGCCGAGGCGGCGCGCATGGTTCACGGCGTCGGCCTTCCCCGGGTCGGGCGAGCCGCCCCCTCCTTGGGAAAGTCCCCCGCCCGACCATAATCCTTGCGTCCCTGTGGCGCAGGCGGAATGGTGGGAAACGAAAATGGGATTGGGAGGAAAAACGGCAAAATGTAAATCCTCCCCGGGATTTTGCCAACATGGGCCTTCCGGGGGTCTGGGAGGGGGGGGATTTTTGCCGGGCATGTCCAATCTCTGCCGCGGCCGCAAAAAAGCCCTTCCGGGGAGGCGCAAAACGGAGAAGGCGGGTTAACTTTACCACCAGTTGTTTTCCGGCGGCGCCCTCCTGCCCCCTCGGGGTTCCCGAGGGGAGGATGCCGCCCCTTCCCCTCGGCACGGCAGACTTCCCGCAGGCCCGCCATGGCCCGGCCCCGCCGCACCCCATTTCCAGCGCAATCCCCCCTCCACCCCTGGAGCCCCGCAACATGAAGAAACTCCTTCTGACCCTCGTCCTCCTGGCCCTCGCCGCCACCGCCCTCCCCGCCTTCGACAACACCGCCTTCCAGCTGGGCCTCTGGTCCCCCAAACTGCAGCTGGTCCCCCCCGAAATCACCATCTCCGGCCTGAAGCTGAACCTGCCCTACGGCAGCAACTGCCAGATTACCGGCCTGGACCTGGGCCTGGTCTCCATCACCCGGGAGCAAGGGGCGGAACTGGAGGCGCGGGTGGCCGCCCTCCAAGTCAACCTCTTCAACAGCAACAGCGGCTCCTTCTCCGGGCTGCAGGCCGGGCTGGTCAACCTCTCCGACACCTCCTGCGGCATTGTGCTGGGCGCGGTGAACTCCACCAACGGAAAGGCCAGCGGCATCCACTGCGGCCTGGTAAACACCTCCCTGGAGTTCCGGGGACTGGAAGTGGGCCTGGTGAACTACACCGAATTCCTGGAGGGCATCCAGATCGGCCTCATCAACATCGCCACCAAGTCCACCATCCCCTTCCTCCCCATCGTGAACGTGTGCTTCTAGCTCTGCGTGCGCGGACGCGAAGGAGAGGCATGGGGGCCTTGGCCCGGACGGAAACGGGCGGGCTTCCCCCCGTGGCCCCTCCTTCCCGCCACCGGGATGCCGCCGCCTGCCGCCGCGGAAGCGAGCGACTAGGCATCCTGGATTGGTGCGGCGTTCACCGTCTGCCGCCGCGGAAGCGCGCGACATAGGCATTGACAGAGTCCCTGGGTCCCTTCCGGCGGCCCGTCTCCGCCTTTCTTCCCCAGAGCCATCTTCCACCACGGGCACTCCCAGGCCGCGCACCGGCCGGGAATGCCCGTTTTCTTTCCCCCGCGCCTTCCTTTCCCCCATGTCCCTTCCCCCCTTGACGAAAACCGGACGTCTCTGGCTGGCCGGCCTCGCGGGATACCTTGTGGCCGTGCTCCTGCTGGCCCTTTGGCTCCTTCCCTCCGCAGGGAGACTCCTCCAGGCCGACCGCGCCCTTGCCCTTCTGCAGCAGGGCTGGCAGCGGGAGACCCTCCTGGCCCAGATGGCCCTGGAGGCCCAGCGCAACGGGCGGACGGAGCAGCGGAACCAGAGCCTGGCCGCCCTTCAGCAGGAGAGGGAAAGCCAGGAGGCCCTTCTGCAGCGCCTCGCCTCCCTGGAAGGGGAGCCCCCCGGGGAAACCCTCCTGGAGCTGGGGGAACTCAACCGGGAAATGGAAGCCCACCTCGCCCCCCTGGCAGAAAACCGGGAGCCAGCCAAGCACCTGGAGGCCCTCCTCCTGGGCGTCCAGAAGGCGGACGCATGCCTCCTCCCCCTCCGGCAACGCCTCCACAACGGCCGCTGGCCGCGCCTCCTCCTGGGCCTCCTCTGGCCCCTCCCCCTCCTCCTGGCCGCCGGCCTGGCCCTCCAGGCCCTGTGGAAACAGCGGGAACTCCAAAGGCGAACCCTGGGAAACTACCTCTCCCTCTCCACCGCCCAACTGCTGGAGGAGGCCCCCCCCGCCCCGCGCCAGCCCGCCCCGGGGGAGGACCCCTTCCTCGCCCAGGGACTGGAGGAGCTCCTGCGGCGGGTACGCAAGGAAGCACAGTCCCGGGAACGCTTCATCGCCACCATGTCCCATGAAATCCGGACGCCCATGAACGGCCTGCTGGGCTTCCTCTCCAGCCTGCAGGAGACCCAGCTCAACGACCAGCAAAGGCAGTATCTCCGGATCATCGACGCCAGCGCCAGGGGCCTCACCCACGTCATCAACGAAATCCTGGACTTCACCAAGCTCCGCGCAGGAAAACTCGCCCCCTCCCCCGTCACCTTCGACCTGCGCGCCTTCGCCCAGGAGCGGGTGGACCTGGCCCGCCAGGCGGCCAGCCGCAAGGCCCTGCGCCTCCAACTGGCCTTCCCCGGGGAAGGCCCCCTGCTCCTGCGCACAGACCCCTCCCTCCTCCGGCAAGTGCTGGACAACCTCCTGGGAAACGGCGTGAAATTCACCGAACGGGGGGAGGTCATCCTGGAAATCCAGGCCAACCCACAGCCCGACGGGCTCCTCCAGGTGGACTTCGCGGTGCGGGATTCCGGCATCGGCATGACCCGCAGCGAGCAGGAACGCCTCTTCCGCCCCTACGAACAGGCCGGGGTCTCCATCGCACGGCGCTACGGCGGAACCGGCCTGGGTCTGACCATCTCCCACGCCCTGGTGGCCCTCCTGGGAGGGGAACTGCAGGTGAAGAGCAACCCCGGCGAGGGCAGTTGCTTCCACTTCACCCTCCGATGCCCCCCCTCAAAGCCGGAGGAACAGGTCCACCTCTCCGACCTCTACCACGTGAAACTCCCCCGCACGGAACTGAAAAAGCACTGGGCCCTGCTGGTGGACGACACCCTCACCAACCTCTTCCTCCTGGAGACCATCTGCCAGTCCGTGGGCCTGCCCTACCGCACGGCGGAGAACGGCCGGGAGGCCCTGGAGCTGGCCACCCGCCAGCATTTCGACATCATCTTCATGGACATCCAGATGCCCATCATGGATGGATACACCGCCATCCGGGAAATCCGGAAACTCCCGGACAGCGCCACCACCGCCATCATCGCCCTCACCGCCTCCGCCTACCAGGAAGACGTGGAAAAGGCCCTGGGGGCAGGCTCCACCGGATTCCTCCCCAAGCCCTTCGAACGGGACCAGCTCCTCCTCTGCATCGCCGACGCCCTGGGCATCACCCCGGAACGGGAACTGCGGGACGACCGCCAGGAACTCCCCGAACCCCCGGAGGTGGCCACCGTCCGAAGAATGCACAATTTCATGCGCCAGCAATACCAGCTCTCCCTGGGGGAAATCAAGATGCTCCTGGCCCAGACCCTGACCGACTGGCGCCCCCTCCTGGACAACCTGGGCAGCTACGCCCAGCAGGGCAACGCCCAGGAGACCCTGGCCCTCCTCCACCGCCTCAAGGGAATGCTGGCCGCCATCGGGCTTCTGGAACACTCCGAAAAGACCGTCACCCTCATGGAAGCCTTCCGAGAGGGGCGTAAGGACGAGGGGCAGACCATGCTCCTGGGCTTCATCCACTCCCTGGCCCGGATCTTCAAGCTCCTGGAGTCGGACATCACCATCCTCCACTGACCCCCCGTGCTCCTCCTACGCTTCCAGGCCGGAACCCTCCTGGTGGGGGACGAATCCCTCGCCCCAGGAGCCCCCCTCCCTGCGGGAATCGGGGAAAAGTGCCGCTATGACAGCCGCGTGCGCAGCTTCCGCGCCAGCGCCTCCGACTACCCCGAAATCCTCCTCCGGCTCCATCGGGAGGGGGTGCCCTACGACGACCAGGCGCGGGCCTATCAACGCCTGGAGGGCCTCCCCCCCCTCTCCCGCCAGCCCCGCTTCTATCAGCAAGAAGCCCTGGAGGCCTGGCGGCGGCAGGGCGGGCGGGGAGTCGTGGTCCTCCCCACGGGCACCGGCAAGTCCTTCCTGGCCCAGATGGCCATCGCCTCGGCCGCCCGCTCCACCCTGGTGGTGGTCCCCACCCTGGACCTCCTGGCCCAATGGGCCCTCCAACTGCAGGCCGCCTTTGGAGGCCCCATCGGCACCCTGGGAGGAGGGAGCCACGACCCGCAGCCCATCACCGTCTCCACCTACGACTCCGCCCTCCTGGTCATGGAACACTGGGGCAACCGGTTCGGCACCCTGGTGGTGGATGAGTGCCACCACCTCCCCGGAGCCGCCTACTCCCAAATCGCCCGCGGCTGCCTGGCCCCCTTCCGCCTGGGACTCACCGCCACCCCCGAACGCCCCGACGGACTCCACCGGGAATACGCAACCCTCCTGGGACCCCTCTGCTACCGGAGGGAAATCACGGACCTGCCCTCGGAAACCGTCCTCGCCCCCTACGAGACCGTCACCCTCCCCATCCACCTGGACGAGGAGGAACGACTCCTCTACCAGGAAGCCCGGGAGGCATACCTCCAATTCCTCCACGAAAACCGGATTTCCCTGGCCTCCCCCAGGGGATGGGGCGCCTTCCTGCGTGCCTGCGCCAGGCTGCCCGACGGGCGCCAGGCCCTGCAGGCCTACCTCGCCCAGCGAAAGATCTCCCGCTCCCCCAAGGCCAAGTTCCGAACCGTCCACCAACTCCTCGTGGCCCACCGCCACGACCGCACCATCCTCTTCACGGCAGACAACGCCACCGCCTACCAACTGGGCACCGCCTTCGCCCTGCCCGTCATCACCCACCACACCCGCACCCAGGAGCGAATCGCCTTCCTGGAGGGCTTCCGGACCGGCGAATTTCCCGCCATTGTCACCAGCCGGGTGTTGAACGAGGGGGTGGACGTGCCCGCCGCCAACGTGGGCATCATCGTCTCCGGCTCGGGCTCCGTCCGGGAGCACGTGCAGCGCCTGGGGCGCATCCTGCGCCCCTCCCCGGGCAAGACCGCCCTGCTCTATGAACTGGTCACCCAGGACACGGGGGAGACCTACACCGCCGAACGCCGCCGGATGCACCCCGCCTACGGAAATCCCCCCCCGTCCCCCCCATGCTGA